>CAZIJP010000074.1:0-13315 GCA_964539615.1 uncultured bacterium | reverse complement strand
TACGCCCTTTTCATCTAATAATGTAACGACCTGCGGATTATGAATGAGCGGCCCCCAAGAATAGATCTTTTTGCCCGGATTTTCATTGATCGCGTTATTGACCAATTCAAGCGCGCGTTTAACACCGAAACATACGCCGGCATGACACGAGACGATAACTTCCGTCATAATTGCTTAACATGCGCCATGATATGATCGGCCATTTTTTGAGATCGTTCTTTTATACCGTCTCCCCACGGGTAATTACGATTGATGCAGAACGGGTAACCGTAGATAAGCTCTATCTTTGGTCTTGTAAAAGAAAATAATCGTTTTTCCGCCGATCTGGAGCCTTTTATTCGCAACGGAATGACAGGCGGATAATCCGATTCCTGTAATATCAAACCTATACCTGGCTTTGCGGCCATGATCTCACCGGTCTTGCTGCGCGTACCCTCGGGAAAGATAACCATTCCGGAACCTCTTTTTAAGTAATAAACAACCTTGCGGATTGTTGTGGCATCAAATCCCCGCCGTTCAAGCGGTAATGATCCGACAAGGTATAACGCAAGGGCCATAAACGGATTTTTGAATAATTCTTTTTTTGCCATATATCGAACAGGATTCAACAGAAAAATCCCGGATAAAGGCGGATCATATGCAGATTCATGATTTGGCGTAATGATATACGGCCCGCGTAACGGTACTTTTTGATAAAAAACCACTTTCATTGTATACCGTATGCGAAAAAAAATCAAAATGAGAGATTTTCCGATAAAATTAAAAATTATGAGTATCAATTCACCGATCATAGGCATCAATATGCTTCAAAAGAAGATCCAGCACATCCTGCCTCGATTTATCGGAAGTATCAAGTATGATCGCATTTTCCGGTACACATAATGCCCCCCATTCGCGGTGCATGTCTTTATAATCGCGCTCTTCAATATCAGTTTTTATCGTGTCATAACATACCGTGATCTTTTTCTCAGTCAATTCGTCATATCTTCGCTGAGCGCGGATAGCCGAAGATGCATCGAAGTAAAATTTGAGGTCGGCATCGGGAAAAACGACCGTTCCCGTATCCCGTCCGTCCATAATGATACGTCGTCCGACTCCGTATTCCTGTTGCTTTTTTACAAGGAACCGACGGACAGGCATGATCTGCGCGATACGGCTCACTTCAGTGTCGATCTCCGGTGTCCTTATGGCTTTAGTGATATCATCGCCGTTTGCCGTAAATCGGTATCCGTCACCGTCTTTGATTATATGAAAATCCAGTGTTTCAGCAATGGCCTCCGGTAATTGCCCGGTTTTCAATGACCAATATGCGACCGCCCTGTACATAGCGCCGGTATCGAGATATACCAAATTGCGCTCTTGTGCGGCCATTCGCGCTATGGTACTTTTTCCTGAACCTGCAGGCCCGTCAATTGTGATTATTAATGTTTGTTTCATAGGGCGATGATAACCCAAACCGTTTATTGTTGCAAGATGTTTTATACCGGATAGTTAAAGAGAATCCGGCTGAAAAAGCTTTGTTTTTCAGCCGGTCTTAAATTATGCTGCTGCGACAGGTGTTTTGATATGATTGAGCAGAAGTTCGGAAAGCTTTTTCCATACAAATGCGATACCGTTGAAAAGATGCAGAACAGCAAAGAAAAGAATCAGGCCGATAAACGCTACAACAAGCGCTTCACCCATTGTATCGATCTCCATACCCAAGACTCCGAATTCATAAATCTCTTCGTAATCATACAGGAACGGTGCCGTAACCATCACTCCCACGATGGAAGAAAATACTATGCCCACAATAAAGGTCGCGATACCGAACGGGAATTTGATTAGAAGGAACAACAGTCCTTTCCAATTCACCGGATGCTTGAACCATTCCCAGCAACGGCTTAAAAATTTGGTCTCGTTATATGTTACGGGAGCAAGTTGCACATTGAGAAGATATCGTGCTTGTATACGCTCAAAATAGATCAATCCCCACCATGAAAGCAGGAAAAAAGCAATGATCGGAATACTTACGATAAGAATTAAAATTCCCGCGCTCAGTGAAAACCCGGTTACCAAATATACAAAATAAAAAATACCCAACGGGAACACAAGGCTCAGATACAAAATATGAAAATACGTTTCCTTCTTAGCGATAACGCCAAAATACTTTCCGAGAAACGACAAGAACTTATTTTCGTTTGCCATAACTCCTCCTTCTCTTTGCTTATTAGACCGTGATACTATGAGAAATGTTTCACTCTTATTGAAATTATGATTGATAGGCTTAAATTACATACCGTAATGCAAACCGCTGCAACAAACTACGGGGTATCGAAAAACCCAAATACTATTATTCTGTGCCCACCCCATGCTTTGGTTCGACATGCTCACCATAACTTGCTCAGCAAAAGCTCCCCGCCCAATGGTCATCAAGTGATTGTAAACAATTGGATCGGGATGTGGGCGGGGTTTTGAGATGTTTGTTGGGGCGTTGTCTCAGCGCCCCTGTTTGGTTATTTTACGAGAAATAAAAGCCGAAGCTAGTTTCGGGGAATTTGCCCCATTTAGATTAAAAAAAACAGGCAGTTGATAACCTGCCTGTTGAATGAAAGATATTTATTTGATCAGCGGTCCTTAATTTCAAATGTATCAGTGACGGAAATTTTACTGCCCCAATAATAATAAAGCCAAAAATGATAATTCGTCAATGTCAGGTCATTACGTACGGCAGAAAGGTAAACATATACATTACTCATAGTATCGAATGCTCCTTCTCCGGTATCCACAAAGGTCGGATCGAACGATACCCATCCGTATTCATCAAAAAAAACTTCCGCCCAAACGTGTTTCGGCGTATTGCTCCATGATATCGTATACCCTTCGTGTGTTCGTGCCGGAATACCTTTTGCTCTGCATAAAGCAACAAAAAGATCGGCGTATTCCGTGCAATCTCCGTCTCCTGTGGTACAGGCATGGAGAGCGCCCTGATCATCAGGATAATATCCTCCGTAAGTCATTAGTTCGATGACATAGTTAAAAATTGATCTAACGGTTTTCTCTCGGGTTTTTCCAGTGGGAATCCTCTCTGCTGCTTCGACTACGGCATCAGAATCCGATTCAATGTATTTCTCGCTTTCCAGATATGAACTGTCGTCGAGCATAGGGGTAAATGATCCGTTTGCTTTAACGGTCGCCAAATCATTGCGATATAATACCATATCAACATCAATAGTAAGAATAAAACTTGTTTTAGGATTTACTATTATGAATTCGGCATATTCGGTCCCGTCTTTTACATAGGTTGATGTTGGTTTTATAGAATATCTGATATCTTCAACCGTTTGGCGATTTTTTAGTGTTTGAGGAATGACACAGATGAATCGGATCTTTGAAGTCTTGTTCCTTACAGAGAAATCATACGTAAATTCTGCCGTTATTTTTCTACCGGTATCAGCAGATAACCACGAAAAATACACAGAAACTATCAAAAATAACCATAATGCTTTTCTCATGCCAGCCCTTTCGTTTATCGGTAAAACCTCAACCCTTTGCCGAATAAAACGCCCTCGTTGCCTTCGTCGCAAATATACCGCTGAAGCTCTTCTGTTGAAGCATGAATTCTTACCATTGTTACCATACCTTCCTGTACCGTACAGGATAAGGTCGTTTTTTATCACGGATCTTTTTTATTAATGAATCGACCGACAATTCTTGTACAGACATTGATCCGTCATCGTTAAACACTAAACGAACGAGCATGTGCCCTTGTGATGTTTCATCAAAAAGATCGACCAAGATCATTTGTC
Source organism: uncultured bacterium (assembly GCA_964539615.1). GTDB lineage: Bacteria > Macinerneyibacteriota > Macinerneyibacteria > Macinerneyibacteriales > CAYRFE01 > CAYRFE01. Next base: position 9,527 of record CAZIJP010000074.1, on the reverse strand, counting down.
GCAATTGTAAAACCACGGATTGATACTCACGCTTTTTATTACCATCAGCGTCAAATACTGACACTGTATACGACTTAGAATCAAGAGATGAAAAAGAGCATCCCTTCGTTTTTTTACTATTTTCCTGTACGCTATACCAATCTCCGAGAACGCTGTCGATATAAAGAGAATCGCTTTGTGTGTAAAAAGAATTATCGCTTATTACCATACAACCGACGTAAAATATACAAAAAAGAATTATAATTCCTGCTCGCATCATAATTAAGGTTTCAACAACTCGGAAATTCTTTTTGATAAGACATCGATCGTAAATGGTTTTTGTAAAAATGAATTTACACCCAACTTTAACGACTCGGCAACACGCTGATCTTGTTTGTATCCTGAGATCAGTAACACTTTTATTGCAGGATTGATCGATTTCAATGCTATGAATGTATCTTTCCCGGACATTTTAGGCATCGAAAGATCAAGAAGTACTGCGGCGATCTCATCTATTTTCTCTTTATACAAAGCGATACCCTGTTCACCGCTCGGTGCCGCGAGCACCGAATAACCGCATTCTTCTAAAATATGCCGACTTGTCTGCCGCATGATCAATTCATCGTCAATTATCAATATCAATCCTTCGCCCTTTACGATCACTTTGTCGGATGATTCTTGAGATAGTACTTCAGATGTATCTAAGACCGGAAGATAGATGCTGAACAATGATCCTTTTTCTATTTCGGAATGCACATCGATCAAACCGTTGTGTTGAGCAATGATATTATATGCCATAGTCAAACCCAAACCGGTCCCTTCGCCTTTGTCCTTCGTCGTAAAGAACGGATCGAATATTTTTTCAAGTTCATCAGAAGGAATGCCGACACCCGTATCCGAAACTTGCAGTTCATAATAATCCGCGACTACAACGGACTGAAACTGTTGCTTGAATTCATCAGTATAGTGATGTCGTAATAATTTTACCGATAATACCCCGCCCTGGTCGCCTTTTTCCCGCATTATTGTCATTGAATGCATCGCATTTACGCAAATGTTCAATAAGACCTGTTCCAATTGACCCGGATCCGCATTTACAACTGCAGCGGATGCAAATTTTTCAATATTCAGATCGATCGATTTATCAAAGGTCGTCATGCATATGCGCATTACATTATCAATGATCGTATTGAGATCGACCGGAACCAAGATCGATTCCTTTTTCCGAGACAACGTCAATAATTGTTGGACCATATCTGATGCACGGTGTGCTGCTTCATCCATGACCGAGATATACCGTTTAAGTTTTTCTATATCGAGATTTTTTTTAAGCATAAGATTTATCAACGATAACGACCCTATGATACCGCCTAACTGATTGTTAAAATCATGAGCAAGCCCGCCTGCCAAGGTACCGATCGTTTCCATTTTCTGGGCTTGACGTAACTGCTCATCTTTTTTTTCCGCATCGGTAATATCATCGATACGTACAACCGCTCCCCGGTTACCTTCAAACTGAAGCGGATACATGAATATTCGGTAAAAGGATTTCAAAGCGCCGTTGAAATGTTCACACCGCACGATCTCCGATTGATTCGTATCGACAACTGAAGTAAAAAGTCCCCTATATTGTTTCAGGCACGGGAATCTATCCCATAAACTGCCGTTTTCCACATCTCCGTTTTGTATTTTTGACATATCTTCCGCTGCTTTATTGGTCTCTGTTATATTCCCGTCAGCATCCGCAGATATTATCGGTGAAGAGACGGAATTGATGATCGTTTTTAAATAATCTTTTGCATTTTGTAATTCTTTTTCATATTTTTTTCTTTCGGAAATATCGACGATAATTCCGCGCATTCCTATGGTCACAGTATCGTGAACGATCGGTACCGAAAAAATTGCAACGGGGATCTGTTTTTTATTTTTATCGATCAATATATATTCATTGACCTTGTTATTTGCCCCGTTCATTATCTCAAAAACATTCTTTAACGCTCTTTCCTTATTCGAATCATCAACAACATCCAGTAAGGTCAATCCCTTATTTATATCTTCGGTAGTATAGCCGAAGAGATCATATGCAAACTTATTTACAAAAGTTATGCGTCCGTTTTTATCGGTCTCATAAATGGTCTGAGGCAACAAATCGGCAAGTTCTCTGAATCGTTGTTCGCTCTCACGCAATGCTAATTCGATGCGCTTGTTTTCGGTTATATCGGTAAACGTCCCTACCATACGTAGCGGTTTACCTAACTGGTCATACTTTACGATGCGTGCCCTTCCCATAAGCCATTTGATACTCAAGTCAGGTACGATCAAGCGGCACTCCAGATGAATAAAAGGCAGTATCCCTTCAATATGATCATCAATCATTTTTTTTACATGCATAAGGTCATCAGGATGAACTTTCTTTTCCCAATCACGAACGTCAGATCCAAGCAGTTCCCTCCATTGCGGGGAAAAAAACACATCATTTGTTTGAATATTCCAATCAAAAAAACCATCATTGATATTATCGATGATCAATTCATAGGTCTCTCGGCTGTTATGAATGACCGTTTGAACATTTTTCGAATCGGTTATATCCCTGCAAAAAGCCATGACCATATCCTGTTCGTACGGCACAAAACGAGCTTCGTAATATTTCTGCCCATCCGGCAATGCAACTTCGTATTCATATGTTTGAATAATACCGTTTTCTATTGTTTTCTTTATGTTCTTTTGGAAATTTTGTATGACAACGCTCGGGAAAATCAGATCACGGATATTTTTACCCAAAAATGCATCCGGTTTCATCACCAACATATTTACATCCGGGCTTCTGAAATCCATGATAACGCCGGCCTTATTTACTAGGAATATAAGATCGGGATTTGCATTGAGCAATGCGGTGTTGTGCGCTTCGCTTTTCTGAAGTTCTTCAAGTAGTTTGGTCAATTGAAATGTTTTTTTATTTACGGCAGAACGAAGCACCATTGAATACGACAACATCAGTAACGCTACTGCAGAAATTGCTATGATAATGTAAAAAAGATATTTTCCTACATTCTTTCCCTCAAGTGTTTTTCCCATCCATTTCTCATTGATCTGATGATATTCTTTCGGGGTGATCTTAGAAAAGCCCAGCTCCATCTCCTGAAGCAATTCCGTATCGCCTTTCTTAACAGCGCGGTGGAACTGGCCGGTATACAAATTCATCGAATAATGATATTCGTCATAGATCTTATATTTGTACAAATAGTACAATGCGGGCGGCTTGTCAATGCAAAACACATGCAGCTTTTTTTGCTCAGCCGCGATAACTATGCTTTCATAATTATCATATATCTTCAATGAATCGATACCGTTTGATTTTAAAACATCGATACACGCATCACCATCTTTGACCCCGATCGTAAAACCTTCCAACGAATGCACGTCAGTGATTCCGCTGATATTTTTATTGAAGAAAACCGGCACTTCAAGATCGGCATACGGTTTTGTAAAATCATATATCAATTCTCTTTTCGAAGTCTTAAACACTGTATCAATTACATCAGCTTTTCCTTCGTTCATAAATTGTTGTGCTTTTCCCCAATCCATAGCGATCAAATTGACCTTAATCCCGGTCTTCTTTTCCCAAAGGTTCCATTGATCGACGATAATACCTTTAAGTCTACCGTCAACATCTCTGAAAATATAAGGCGGGTAGTTGTCATCTGATACGACAATGATTTCATTTTTAAGCGCATACGATACCAATGTAAAAAACAAAAGAAAAAATAAAAATATAGTTATTCTCACATCTCCCCCATCAGCCTTATTCTGCTAAATACTGATCTTATGATAGACTTATTATCATATTCCGTCAACATCATTTTTTAATGGTATCCTTCTCTATTATTGGTGTTGACGGGTCGTAAAATATTTTCGTCTTATTGTAAGATTTACTGTAAAGAGATTATTAAAAAGCCCTCTCTAAAATCAGAGAGGGCCGATTTTTCATTAACCGGAAACAGTTATGCCGGCTACCTTTACCCACGGGAGTATGCTCGAACCGAAATTGATACGATCCGAGGATATGGCGGTAATATCTTTAAAAACACCGCCGACATTACCAGCGATCATTGTCTCTGAGATCGGATATTTTATTTCACCATTCTCGATATAATAACTGTTCTTTGCTACACCGGAAAAATCTCCGTTGTCATTCGGCCTTCCCCCTGAGAAACGCCCGAGGAGAACACCTTTCTTTACAGATCTGATCAATTCGGAAAGGGTTTCTTTTCCGGGATCGATCACATGTGCGCCGCCTACATTGACAGCCCGTGCCAAGCCGGTCTTTTTTGCACCGTACAGGCTCAGCAAATACGTTTTTAACATTCCCTTTTCAATGATGGTACAATTTTGTGCCACATACCCGTCAGGCGTAAAATAATACCCGTTCTCGATCTCTCCCGAAGCCGGCCGCGAATGCAATGTCAGCATCGGCGAAGCAACTTGGGTATTGATTTTATCCATAAAGGGCGAGTTTTTGGTGATCAGCGATTGATCGGAAAGATACCCGCTCTCGAGATATGATAAAAATGCATCCATTGCGAACGGCGTGATAATAATGTCACCGGTAAATTTCTCACCAATCTGTTTGGTGACCGTTTGTTCGCCGGATTCTTTGATCAATTGGTCTGTACCGCTCCAATCTTTCAAGGGAATGGAAAGGTTGCGGTGAGAACCACCCGAACCGCTGAATGAAGACATCTTTTCTCCGTCTTTAGAGGTAAACATAGAACCAAAACTGTAAATACCGTCGGTAAAGGAAAGATCCACGCCGTTTGTATTGGCAAACACACCGATCGTCTTAGTAAAATCGAAAATGACCTGATCAAGTTTTAACAACGGATATTTTTCTTTTGTATAGGTAAGAAATTCCTGAAAACGTTCATACATCTTATCCAGTGCCGGCTCTTTATCGCCCTCATCAAATGTTGTCGGCGGCTGCTGCTCGGCGATATCATTTGCCTCATCAGGATTTGACGAGCGTGTGAAATCCATCGCTTGAGCAACGGCAGCATCAAGCGCTTCCTTATCGGTCTTATTGATAAGGGTTGATCCTTTTCGGTTTTCCAAAAAAGCCGTAAGCGTTATAGATGTATTAAATGTTGTGCGAAACAGGCTCATGGCGCCGGCATCGATATTGAACTCATGTTTTGCCGTTTCAATAAGACTGCATTGTGCTTTTTCAGCACCGCTCTTTTTCAGGGCTTCAAGGCAATAGCTGACGATCTCTTTATTGTTCATAATTACCGCCCTCCTACATTGATCTTACATTTGATGGCAGGGCCGCCCATACCGACCGGTATCCATTGCTTTTTACCGCACATACCGCTGCCGGACCATTTCATTTCATCTGAGACCATAGTAACGGTCTTCAGCATATCAAATGCAACCCCGGAAATAGTTGTATCTCTCAAACCTTTCCCGAGCTTGCCGTTCTTTATCTCATAACCAAGGCATACACCGAACATGAACTCACTCGTTGAATCGGCCTGCCCGTTGCTTGGGCGCATGAAATAATAGCCGTTTTCGATCGATGCGATCATATCCTCAAGTTTACTTTGCCCCGGCATTATTGCCGTATTACGCATACGGATAAGCGGTTCATCGAAAAACCCGAATGCCCGCGCATTGCCCATGGGAGCAACATTGAAATGCTGCGCCGTTTCTTTATTGTGCATATATGAACGTAAGATCCCTTTATCTATCAAAACGGCATCTTTCGCTTCCGTGCCTTCGTCATCCACAAACACCGGCACGGGACAGGTTTGCCCGAGCGCCGTATTGGCAAAATCGACCAACGTGACCAATTCGCTCGCAATTTGCTTGTTCAGATAATCCGCTGCGATCGATCCGCCCAGCACGCCGTCGGATTCTACGGTATGCCCTATCGCCTCATGAGCTAGGATACCAGCAAGATCGGCATCAAAAATGACATCATGAAATCCGGCTTCAGGATAAATACCTTCCGCTTTATGCATGAGCTGCTCATATTGTTTATCGATATCCGCAAACAATGCATCAGGCGTGGTATAGACGTCTTCAAACTGGCCGCGTCCGCCGTAACCCCTTCCAAGATCGATAACATCAGCGCCGGCCTTTGTTGTAAGCTGAATGCCGATATATGATCTGGGCGTAAGCGAATAGGCGTTCGTGCCATGTGATGTGATCAATGATTTTTCCATATCTATGCAATTGAGTGAAACGGTGCGAGACCCGAGCAAAGGATATTTCTGCACTAAGTATGCATCGATAGCTTTCAGGAAATCGATCAGTTCTTTTTGAGATAACGGCGTTTTTTTCGTTGCAAACGATTTGTTTGAAGCAGCCGTAGTGATCGGTAATTGTGCGCCGGGTCTTCCTGTCTTACCGCTCATGAACAAGGCGTTTGCCGTGGCTGCATCGATAACTTTTTTTATTGAATCATCATTAACGACCGGGTCAGATGAAAAACCCCAAAGCCCGTTCTTGAAAACACGTGCCGACACACCCCCGACGGCTGTACGCGAATTACGAACAACATCACCGTTCACCAATGAAATGCTGATCGTTTTGTTCTCCTGTACACGCAATTCGGTGTATTCGGTGAATAGTTGCTTATAGGAATCAATGGTAGAGAATCGCATCCTCAAACCTCCTTTTTATAATAATACGGTTTACGAATCATTTTGTTGCGCGTCATCGGGCAGCGCATAGAATTCAGCCGCAAATCGCAGGAATGACTCCTGATCGTCGGAAAAAACCATCATAGCAATGAGTGCAGATCTTTTTCCGAGATAACGGTAATGCCACGGTTCATACATATATCCCGTGTATGCCTCGCGGCCCTTTGGATACGAGATCACAAAACCGTATTTATACGCATTTTGTGCCAGCCATTTTCCCTCGGGACTGTCGCCGAATTCCTCTTCAAGGCTGTTGAAATCGATCGCCGTGCCCAATTGGTGCTGCGAGTGTCCCGGAGGCGCAGAAACGCGCTGAGCATATTCTTTGCCGTATTGCTGAATCATTCCATTGAAAATTCGCTGTTGTGTCTCGTAGCTTCTGAATGCGGAGACAACGCGTAATTGCACACCGTCTTTTTGAGCATCGCTTACCATGCTCTGCAAATCCGGTATAAGCAGTGAACGCAGCTTCATCGTATCAAGCGCATGCGGTATCGCAGCCGGTATAGAGACCAGATCTGCCGGTTTATAGGAAACGGTCACACCGGTGTTCTTATTCACCAATATGATAAGGTTGCGTTCTTCCTGAGAAGCTGTAAGTAAAAACTGTCGTATCGGCCCGCGCTGGGATTCTGCCACATTGTATTTTAGGCACAGTTGTGAATACGTTTGTGCAGATACAGTAAAAAACGTCATTGCTACAATAAGAATAAAAAAAAAGGATCGGAAGCCGAAGCTCCCGTTCCCCCTGTTTAATTGAACATTCATAACTGTCCTTTATGCTTTCGGAGGCATTATACCCCATTGTATCTCAACTGATATCGATCCGTCATCCGATCCAGCTTTATGATCGACCGTATGGATAGGACCGACATTTTGGATCTTCAACAGATACGCTATCTGCGCAAACACACCTTCGAGCGGTTTCTTCAGATCATCCGGGATACCATACGACAGGGTTGCGATCGGATGGACAAGCGAGAGCTTGCATTCCGATTTTGCCTTGCGTATCAGTTCAACGAATTTGATGATCTGTTCACCCTGGTTTTTCGCCGCGTCATTCTTCAACGAAGCGGTGTCGGCTACCGGCCATGTATCGATATGTATCGACGTCTTTCCTTCAAACGCACGGAAATACATCTGATAGATCTCTTCCGTGATATGCGGCACGAACGGCGCAAACAGTTTTAATATATTCAATAAGACCGTATACAGCGTCTCCTGGCTTCCGATACGTTCCGCATCGCTTCCTTCTTTGATCTTTCCTTTGCTCAATTCGATGTAATTGTCGCACAGGTCGCGCCAGAAAAAATCCGAAATGAGGTTCAAAGCAAGGCCGTATTCGTATTCTTCCATATAGCGTGTCGCACCGTCGATCATAGTGTTCATACGGTGCAGTATCCATTCATCCAACAGATTCTTTGTGCCTGTCATTCCTTTTTCATAACCTTCGAGGTTCATGATGGCAAACTTGGATGCGTTCCACAGTTTTGTCACAAGGCGCTGGCCGTCTTTCATCACATCTTCCGACATGATCGTATCGGTACCAAGCCGTGAACCGGCTGCCCAGAACCGAACAGGATCAGCGGTGAACTGCTCGATGAGTTTTTGCGGCGTGGTGCCCGCATTGCCTTTCGACTTGGATATCTTATCGCCTTTCGGGTCTTTACTGTGGCCCGATATCATGATGTTCTTCCACGGCGCTTTCCCGTGATGATAGAACGATTTAACGATCGTATAAAATGCCCACGTGCGGATGATGTCATGCGCCTGAGGACGGAGGCTGAACGGGAATATTTTATCCATGCGGTCGTCCTGCTCTCCCCATTTCCCGTTGATCTGCGGGGAAACGGATGAGGTTGCCCATGTATCGAGCACATTGCCTTCCGGGATAAATTCGGTGCTGCCGCATTTACACGGCTTTCCCGGATTTGACGATAACGGATTTACCGGCAGGTCCTTTTCTTCTGCAACGATCACTTCGCCGCACTTTGCGCAGTACCATATCGGGAACGGTACGCCGAAAAAGCGCTGCCGCGATATGCACCAGTCCCATTTAAGATTCTTTACCCAATGAACATAGCGTTCCTTCATGAACGACGGACGCCACGCGATATCATCGGCAACGGCAATAAGTTCGTCCTTATGCTCCAATATTTTAATGAACCACTGCTCGGTAACGACAAACTCCATCTCGTTGCCGCAGCGTTCATGTACGTTGACCGGGTGAACGATATCTTTCTTCGCTTTCAAGAACCCTTTTTCTTCAAGGTCTTTCTTTATCTGCTCGCGTGCCTGTTTTATTTTCAATCCTTTATACGGTCCTGCAAGGTCGTTCATACGTCCGTATTGGTCGAATATCTGGCGAAGTTCCAGTTTATGCTGGTGGAACCATTCGATATCCGTGGTATCGCCGAATGTACAACACATAACAGCGCCGGTGCCTTTATCTTTGGCAACTTTTTCGTCGGTACGAATAAGTACTTCAAGGTCGAACATCGGCGGTTTGATCTTTTTACCGACCAAATGGGCATATCGTTCATCTTCAGGATGAACAAATACGGAGACAAGCGCCGGCAGAAGTTCCGGGCGCGTGGTGGCAATTATCAGCTTTTCACCGGTCTCAACCGTGAACTCGAGGTCAACGAAATGCGATGCGATCTCTTTGTCTTCCGTCTCTGCCTGCGCTACCGCGGTATTGCATATCGGGCAATAGAGTGTCGGCATGGCTTTTTTAACGACATAACCTTTTTTATAGAGGTCAATGAACGAGCGCTGTGAAACACGGCGTGACCGTTCATCTATGGATGAATACAATTGTGCCCATTCCGTAGAGAACCCGAGGCT
>CAZIJP010000073.1:5543-13421 GCA_964539615.1 uncultured bacterium | reverse complement strand
TTATCTATTGCCCTTACATCCCTGTGATGATCCAAAGGACAATTGGCACTAATGATTTTTCACCTCGCGTGGGTCTTATGACCCGCTACGGAGTGGTGGATTCAATTTTTGGTGCGAATTTATACTACCACACAATTCTGTTAGCAGGTCTAGGTGAAGCATTTACACCAGCGAATACCTCGGTCTACTTCTAATAGAAGTCAAGGCAAAACTCTAAGAGAGTCAAGAAGAAATTCTTGACTCTCTTTTTTTTATCATAAAAAAATAATAATATTTTCGGAACAAACATACTTGCAAAAAACAATTATCTGATATAAATAATTGAGACATGAAAGAACAAATTATTAATTTTTTAAATGAAAAATATAAAGGCACGACAAGATTTCTTAAACCGAAAATGTTTATAGAAAACTTCGGAAAAAATTCATATGAAATGATTGAATCAACAATTCCGTGGATTAAAGAACCATTTTCTTTGAAAGTTTTTTGTTACATAAATGATATATTAGAAGAACCTAAATGTAAAATGTGTCAAAAAAGCGTCCCATTCAAATGTTCTGAATTGGTATTTCAAACTTATTGTAGCAATAAATGTAGATATGATGATGATGTATATATTAAACAAAAATCAGCTAAAACAAATTTAAAAAAATATGGGGCTAAAAATGTTTTTGCATCAGAATATGGTAAAAATAAATTAAAAGAAACATTATTTGAAAAATATGGATCAGATAATTACACCAAAAGTAAAGAATATAAAGAAAGATTAAAAAATGGAGACATAAAAATAAATTATAATGGAAAAAAATCTGGACAAACTATGATGAAAAATCATTATAGCAAACTGAAGGAAAAATACCCAAATGTTATACCCATGTTTAAATTTGAAGAATATCGTGGTTCTGGTGATTATATGATAGAATATGATTGGAAATGTAGAAAATGTAAACATTTATTCAAAAGGTGTTTAAATGTAAATTATTCAATGGTATGCCCAAAATGTAACAGACATGGTACAAACATAGAAAGATTCATACATAACTATTTGCACAATAAAAAAATATCATATACAATTAGAAATAGAAAAATAATAAAAAATCGAGAACTTGATGTTTACGTTCCAGAATTAAACATAGCTATAGAATGTAATGGATTGTATTGGCATAGTGATTTAATGAAAAGCAAAAATTATCATCTCGATAAAACGGAGCAATGTGAATCTAAAGGTATAAGATTAATTCAAATATTTGCCGACGAGATTCATTATAAGAGCAAATCCGTTATTAATAGACTTAATAATATATTCAAATTAAACAAGATTAAAATATCTAGCGATGATTGTGATGTTAGAGAAGTCGATTTAGATACAACAGAAAAATTTTTATTAAAATATCACTTGGAAGGTCCAGATAACCCATCACATAGATACGGTCTTTATTATAAAAATAGACTTTTATCCGTAATGACATTTGAGAAATGTAAAACCGAAGGATTGTATAAGTATTCCAGATTTTGCACTATTAATGGAGTTGATATTTTAAATGGAGAAAAGAAAATGCTTGAATATTTTCTAAAACAATTAAACCCCTTAAAGGTTATTGCGAGATCTTGTAGAAGATGGAATGATGGTAAAAATTACGAAAATTTAGGATTTAAATTTGCAGGAAAAAGTAATCCAAATTATTGGTATACTGATAAATCTTATATTTATAGATTCCACAAGTTTGCATTCGCAAAACAACTTCTTCCTAAAAAATTGGAAAACTTTGACCCCGCATTATCAGAAAAAGAAAACATGAAAATAAATGGATATAAAAGAATATATGACTGTGGAAGTTTGAAATACGAACTAATTCCCCAATAATTCAAGCCAAATAAAAAACCCCTTGGCAATAAACCAAGGGGTTTTTCTTTATATATTGTTCTATTTCTTATTGATCAAAGAGTGATTTACCAGTCTTGAGGCTTCCAACTTTGTTCTTGGAAGGATTGGTAAGTTCCGACTTATGATCGAGAGGGTGTTTACCAGTTTCTGTGCCAACTGTATCAGTTACCTTTGCATCAGCCTTACCAGAAGAAGCCTTGATATTACCAGCGGCAGCAAAGCCTTTTTGGAGCTTGTGACCAGCGGAATCTGGAAGTTTTTCGATGTCGGTTGTTTCATACATACCGTGTTCATATTCTTCTTCGGCATCTTCGTCTTCATCGGAATCAACTCCGAGGTCTTCTAAATCCGTGTCAGATTCATCAGAACCTTCGTCATCTCCCATTGAATCGGCTACTTGTTGAAGAAGGTCGATTGCCTTTTGAAGCATTTCTTTGGGTGATTCAGTTGATTCGTCGCTATCGGAATCAGTTTCGCTATCAACGTCAAAGTCTTCGACATCTCCAGCAGAACCTTCTGGTCCCATACCAATGCCTGTGTTTAAGTTAAGTTCGTCATTCTTCATGACATCTTCGTAGAGTTTATCAAATATGCTCATAAATTTATTTATACCTTGTTCATCTAATTTTTTGGTTTTTTGTGAAAATTTTTCATTTTTCTTTGCCTTGGTGAGATTTTTTACATTTTGAGGTCCACCCTTTTTAAATGTAGAAGGCTCTTTTACAACTTCTTCGGATCTTTTAAATGTATCTTTTGGAAATTTGGCCTTGACTTTTTGGCTTTTCTTTTTAGTGGATACCGATTCATTGATTTGTGTAGCAGCTGCTGCACTAGCTTGTTGCATTGCACGGTAAATATTACCAATGTCTTTGATTGATTTTGATCTGTTCATCATAGGTTTTAATGTATTTATGCTTTTAACGTTCTAAATATTTGAAATGACAACAAAAAAAAGTCCAAAAGAAAAATTTTATTTGGGAAATACAAACCTCCCAACAGCACAAACGCAATATGATTACACTCCTGACATGATTAAGGAGATTGCAAAGTGTAGAAAAAATATTCTACACTTTGCGAGTAATTATTTCTATATTATCAATGTTGATGAGGGTAGACAGAAGATTAAACTTCATAAGTTTCAGAAGAGAATTTTGAAGGCATTAAGTGAAAATAGATTCAATATCTTGTTGGCTAGTAGACAGATAGGAAAAGCATTGGCACTAGATACTCCAATTAAAACCCCAAATGGTTGGACAACTATGGGAGATTTAAAAGATGGAGATGTTGTTTTCGCTCTTGATGGGAATCCTTGTAATGTTGTAAAAGCCCATGACGTTTTACACAATAGAAAATGCTATGAAATAGAATTTGAAAACGGTGAAAAGATTGTTGCAGATGCTGATCATCGTTGGTTTACTCAAAACTTAAGTGAAAGAAAATGTAAATCAGATGGAAGCATTAAAACAACCGAAGAGATATTTAAAACACTATACAAAAATAAAACTGAACCAAATCATAGAATACCTTCATGTTTGGCTGGATTAAATTGCGAAGAAAAAAATTTAATCATTCCTCCGTATGTTTTGGGATTGTGGTTAGGCGATGGTGCAAATGAAAGTTCCAGAATAACAGTTGGAGATAGAGATATAAACGAAACTCTGGAACTTTTAAAAGAATACACGCAATACAAAGTGACTTGTAAAAAATGGAAACAGCAAGCATATAGTTTAAATTTGGGAATGTTAAGTGGAAGATACGGGATGAAAAAAGAAACATCTTTAAGTGAAGAATTGAGAATCATGAATCTTTTTAACAATAAACATATACCAAATGAATATATGTATTCCTCCAGAGAACAAAGACTGGAATTGTTAAAGGGTCTAATGGACTCTGACGGATATATTGATAAAAATGGAATAGGTATTTTTTATAATACAAATTTAAAATTAGCTATACAAGTTAAAGAATTAATAGAAAGTTTAGGATATAAAACAACTTACAAAACATTTATTCCAACATTAAAAGGAATAGATTGCAGTGAATGTGCTGAAGTTATTTTCAAACCAAGAGAATTAGTATGCAAGCTTTCATTTAAAACATCTAGAATCGAAGTTAATAATACCGAAAAACCAGAATCAAATAAAAGAAATCAATGGCACTATATAAAGTATATAAGGGAAGTTGAATCTGTTCCAGTTCGTTGCATTACTGTGGATTCTCCAGATAGCTTATTCTTGGTTGGAAAAAGTTTAATACCAACATCTAATACCACCCTTATGACAATTTATGGATTATGGGTTGCATTATTTGAAGAAGATCAAAGAATTCTGATTGTTGCAAACAAAGAACAAACCGCAAAAATGATTCTCAAAAGAATTAAAACAGCATTTGAAATGATGCCAAATTTTATCAAAGCTGGTGCGGTGGAATATGGTCAAACAAATATTTCACTTTCCAATGGTTCTTCTATTGGTATCTCCACAACAAGTAGTGATGCGGGTCGTGGTGAATCGGTCAATCTTTTAATTTTGGATGAGTTGGCCTTCCTTGATGCTGGCCTTTTAGAAAGCTTTTGGAAGTCCGTTTATCCCATTATTTCATCTGCCAAAAAGTCCAAAATTCTTGCAGCATCAACACCGAATGGTATAGGAAACTTATTTCATGAACTTTGGGAAGGTGCAATAAAAAAAGGAGAAGAATGGAATGGTTGGCACGGTGAAAGAGTTGACTGGTGGGAAGTTCCAAGTAGAGATGAAAAATGGAAAAATGAAACAATACGCACTCTAGGTTCCAGAGAAGCATTCATGCAAGAGTTTGAAAATGCATTTCTAGCATCTGGTGAAATTCCAATTGACAAGGATGTTTATGATATGTTGGAATCTGGTTGCAAAGATCCAGAATACATTTTCGATGATGGTCAATATGTTGTATGGGACGAACCAAATGAAAAATGTCATTATGTTGTTGGTGTGGACGTTGGAGAAGGTTTAAATCAAAATGCTACAGTATGTCAGATTCTAAACATCACAGACTTAACAAATATCACACAAGATGCCGTATATTATACAAAGAAAATATCACCATATTATTTTGCTCAAAAATTACACGATCTATTGCAACAATGGGGAAGACCACCAGTGCTTATAGAAAGAAACGGTTGTGGAGCACAAGTCATAGATTCTCTAAAAATGAATTATGGTTATGAAAATATTGTAACATGGGGAACAAAGGGCGCAATATCCAATGATTTCAAGGCAACAAACAAGGCTGGTATTATAAGTCACCAAAATTCCAAGATAGAAGCGGTTACAAATATGAGATACTTTCTCAATGAAATGAGAAGCATCAAAATAAGAGACATAAAAACATTAAGTGAAATTAAGGACTTCATTCGTCATCCAAATGGAACATGGAGTGGTAGAACTGCAAACACTTTGGATGATAGGGTTATGGCTCTTGTTTGGGCAACCGCCATTTTCATCAATGAGATTTGCAAGAGATATTACGAGATGATTGCAATGGATGACAATCAAAGACCATTAAAAATAAAACCTATCGATTATGGAATCACAGATATAGTATCTCCAAGCAATATATACGTGAACGAAAAAGATGCGCAAGCATTCATGCCACTTCCCACTGTTTTTAGTAATCCGATTGGAACGAAAGATGAATTTTCCAATATTCCAGATTATGAAATCTTAAAAAAAGATGGTTGGGATGTTTTCACAAAAGATTTCAACTTCTAAATAATTAATATGTCAAATTTGTCCATTTTCCAATCTTCATTCAACAAGCAAAGAAAAGACAAATTCATCATGGTTTTCGATCTTCCGAAGATTTTGAAACCAGAGAAGTCAATATTGGAAAGAGGTAATAGTAAAGTAATGCCAGATACAGTTCAGTATTCTCTTTACGGAACCGTAATTCCATCCCTAAACATTCCATCCACAAATGTACCATATGCTGGACAAGTTCCAAAGGTAACAACATTCAATCGTCCTGCATTTGAAAATATGACAGTGAATTTCACGGTTGACAATCTTTTTAACAACTATTGGGTATTGTACAGATGGCTTAATTGTTTCAATGATGGAAAAAAAGGATTATATAAAACCCCAATTCCATCCAAAGGTTTGATGCCAGACTATCAAACGACAATCACAGTATATGGCAGGGATGAATATAATAAAAACGTAATAAAATTTAACTTTTATCATTGTTTTCCTGTAAGTCTTGGTGGAATAGGATATTCAGACAGGGATGCCACTGAAATGGAATCATCGTTTCAGTATGCATATCACCAATTTGAAGCGGAATTGTTACCAGAAGAATAATTTAGAATAAATTTGCAAAAAAAATATTTTTTTAAATTATTTTTTATTTTTACTTTAAAATAATATATTTAAGACTAAATAATAATAGATGATTGGAATGCCACCAGAACTAAAAGAATACGAAATGCACAAATCATTTAAGTTTAGGTTGCTACCTACGCAAGATCAAATGATTCTTTTGGAAAAGCATTTTGGTTGTGTGAGATTCATATACAATCATTTTCTTTCAGAAAAGAAAAAACATTATCTGGAAAATAAAACTACATTAAATTTTAATCAATGTGCGGGACATTTGGTTGCAAAGAAAAAAAAAGAAGAATTTAAATGGTTAAAAGATGTTAATTCTCAAGCTTTGATTTCAGCTTTAATGAATTTGGAAACAGCTTATGGTAAATTTTTCAAAAAAGAATCTAAATTTCCTAGATTTAAATCTAAAAAAAATAAAAAATCATTTAAAATACCCCAATATGTCTCTTTAAAAGAAAATAATCTAGTTAAATTTGCAAAATTCAAAGAAGGAATCAAAATAATAAGACATAGAGAACTAAAAGGAACAATTAAATCAGCAACTATTTCTAAATCAGCTACAGGAAAATATTACATTTCCTTTCTTTGTGTTGTAGAAAAACCGAATGTACATAAAAAAACAGGTAAAAGTATTGGAATTGATTTAGGACTGAAAGATTTTATCATTACTTCAGGGGGACAAAGATATTGCAACCCGAAATACACAAAGAAGTATGAAGTGAAGTTAGCAAGAAAACAAAGAATTTTAAGTAGAAAAGAAAAAGGATCAAAAGGAAAAGACAAAGCTCGTTTGAGCGTTGCTAAAGTACATGAGAAGATAACCAATTCTCGTAACGATATGCAGCATAAAGTTTCTTCCAAACTAGTAAGAGACTATGATCTGATTGCCATAGAAGACCTGAATGTGAAAGGAATGGTTAAGAACCATAAACTTGCTAAGGCAATATCAGATGTAGCATGGTCAAGCTTTGTGACCAAATTAAAGTACAAAGCAGAATGGAATGATAAGGAAGTGATCGTTGTAGATCGTTTCTATCCGTCTTCCAAAACATGTAGTTGCTGTGATCATATCAAAGAGTCATTGAATCTTGATGAAAGAATTTGGACTTGTTCAAAGTGCAATACCATACATGACAGAGATGTTAATGCTTCGAAAAACATTTTAAGAAGAGCATTAGCAATTCAATCGGCAGGAACTGTCGATAACAGGAATGGAGCTAAGGTAAGACCAAAGGTTGTTTCTAAAGCAACTAAAGGCACTGGCGATGAAGTTCTTAAAAAGAAGAATGTGCGTAAGTATATTCTGAAGCCCTCATGTTTAGCATAAGGGTAGTTCACGGCAAGTACAATTCAATCGACATTTAAGTTAGAATTTTTACTGTAAAAATTATTTTTTTTTATTCTTAAAAAAAGTGATTTGAAGAAGCATAAATAGTTACATCATGGCAAGAACAATTCAATCACCGGGTGTAGAGATCAAAGAGATCGACCTTACACTTAGACCCGTTACAATCGAAGGAACTTCAGTTTTTATCGCAGGTTTCGCATCACAAGGACCAGTCGATGAAGTTCTTCAACCGACAAGCATTTCTGAATTTGAGCAAATTTACGGTTCACCTACAAATGCAG
>CAZIJP010000073.1:184-5533 GCA_964539615.1 uncultured bacterium | reverse complement strand
TCCCCCGCTCGACTTCTTGTAACACGTCTTCCTTATGGTAACAACAAAGGTGATGGTTTCTCTTCTTGGAGATATAGTGCTCTAGCATATCCTGTAAAAGCACTTTCAGCATTTAATACATATAATGTGATTAGCATCACCATTAATACTGGTGGTGATTACGATAAAACCAAGGCATTAAATGTGCTTATTGGTGGAAATAATATTCCAACCTTAAGTGCGGATTTCAGTTCTACAACCAATGCGATAACAGCTGTTAAAGGAACATTTCCGATAAATGTATCAAACACCGCAGTTTCTTTTTCTGCCGCATATACACCCGCAAGCAATGCCACAGCAACTGCGAATTTCGTACTTTCATCGACTGTAACGGGTGATTCGACTTTAAGTGCTGCCCAAACATATTTCATCGGAAAACCGACACACCTTGAACTTAGTGTGGAAGAGTATCAAAGCATTGTAGAAGGAAATATCGATTGGTCGAATTCTCCAACAGCTACTACCTTCACAAATTCCAATCTTGGTCAATCTTCCATAATTGTTATCAATAAATCACAAACAACGGTTAATAACAAATTCGAAGGTTACTATGTTGGATTTGCTGATAATAGTAATTTCAATCCAGCCACTCAATTTGATTCCATTCGAACAGTTGAGGGAATTCAATCTTCTTTGAGTGCAATCTCAACTTATACAACAGTTCCAAAAAATCGTCTAAATTTCAGTCTTTCTGCAACCAAGTTTGGAAGCGGAGATTCCATTTCAGAGGTTATGGAAAATCTATCCAAGTTTGATATCAGCGAAACCGCATATCAAGATAGTGCAGCATTCGGTATATTCAAACTTCGCCAAAGCATTTTCACTCCAGATACAATTTCTCTCGATTATGTTTTAACTGAAAATTATACAGGATCCTTCGATTACCACAGACAAGTTGGAGATCAAAATGGTGGATCACCTGTAACATTTAACATTTCAAGACTCGCTGAAGATTCCTCAAACATCAATGTTATTGTAAACCCATATATCAGTAACAGATATGCTGATACTTGGCTCGATAATAATGGAATTCCAACTAAAAAAGTTAGATTCCTTTCCAAGCAAATTGAACAACCACTTTCCGATTCAGGATTTATCGATACTCAAGCAACTTATCTTACAAGAGTCGGTGCAGCATCTGCTACAGTTGCAACTATAGCATCTGCTTATGGATACGCTGATTCATTATTCCCTCTTGGTGTATATAGCAATACTGTGGCATCGGATAAATCAATTGGATCTCTTCCAAAGAAACTTGATCGCGCTCTAGAACTAGTTGAAAGCGATGAACTTTATCCAATCGATATTGCACTTGAAGCTGGTCTTGGTACAATTTATGTAAATGCCATTGAACAATCTGGTCAAACAACTGAATCTGGATATGCATCTGCTGGAGAATATATCGAAAGTACTCCTTTAAATGCTCTTTCTGCATTTTATACAACGAATTCGGAAAACTTAAACGCCGATGGTCTAAGAATTCGTGGAAATTACACAGCTATTTCAAATATTTTCATCAATTATGCTGAAAAAGTTAGAAAAGACTTCTTGGTTGTTTTAGATCCAATTAGAAACATTTTCATTCAAGGTACAAATAGCAAAGTTATCAACACCAAAAAACTTTGGTCGCCAAATGCTGGAAATGATCCTGATCCAACTGCTGCTGGATACGTTACAACAAACTTCTCTCAACATATATATTGGCCTTTAAGACATCAATTTGGAACAACAAATTGTTCTTATGCCACAACATATGCAACTTGGGCGCAAGTATTGGACCCACAAAGCAATCGTCAAATTTGGATTCCATTCTCAGGATTTGCTTGTGCTGCAATGGCAAATACGGATTCGAACTTCCAACCTTGGTCAGCACCAGCTGGCTTCACTCGCGGTGTTCTCATTGGAGTAAACGATCTCTCAATTTATCCTAAACAAAAACAACGTGATCAATTGTATAAGATTTCCATGAATCCAGTACCATTCTTTCCGAATGAAGGATTTGTGATCTTCGGTCAAAAAACCTTATTGAAGAAACCTTCAGCTTTTGATCGCATCAACGTTCGTCGCTTGTTCCTAGCCTTGGAAAAAGCAACAAAACAAACAGCTAGATTCTTTGTATTCGAGCCTAATACTCTCTTTACAAGAACTCAAGTCATCAACGTTCTTGCTCCTATTTTTGAAAATGCGAAAAACACGGAAGGTGTTTATGATTACAGAATCGTTTGTTCTGAACTAAACAATACTCCTGATGTAATCGACAACAATGAACTAAAAATTGACATCTATATTCAACCAGTAAGAACAGCAGAGTTTATTCTTGTAAACTTCTATGCAACCAGAACTGGAACAAATTTTGATGAACTAATCGGAGGTTAATTAATAAATAATTAAAATACTATGGCAGCTACAAAACAAACCATTCAAGATTTCTACAGAGTAGCATCACAACGCGATTTCGCACGTGATGTGCAATTTAGAGTTTTAAGCATTACACCGCAAGGTACAACTACTAAATTTGATGAAAACGATCTCGTCTATGCACGAACAGCATCACTTCCTTCCAGACAGATTGGAAATGTGCCTACGAAATATATGGGATTGACCTTCAACATACCTGGCCTAGCAACCTATCCAGGCTCTGAGGGTTATGAAATTAGTTTCTATTGCAGTGCTAATTCTGATCTCAGAAAGAAATTTCTTTCTTGGTCAAACGATACATTTAATGATGCTAATAGCACAGGTAATTATCTAACCCCAACTCAAAATTCTACAATTGATCTAGTTCAACTTGATGTTAATTTTGAAAAAGTTAACCAATATCAATTGGTTGGCGTTAGTATCAGAGATGTTGGTCCATTGGCTTATCAGATATCTGAAGGATCAGGAAACGTTTTAAGCTTTCCAGTTAAACTCGCCTACCATTACTGGAGAGAAGTTAAAAATAGTTAAAATTTCGTCCTTTCCCGATAAATAATTAAAATGGGATCTGGATTAAGCGATGCATTTAATAATGCATTAAATGGAATTAAAAAAAACGTGGGAGGTGTTTTCTCTGGAAGAAATCCTCTCACTCAACCTCAAGTTGGGGAACTATTTGGTTTTAATATCCAAGGTGCTCCATTAATATCAACAAGAGACTATTTTCTTCTTCAATTAGAATCTTGGTTAACTGCAATACCTCTTCAGTCTCAATGGATTGTATTAATTCAACCATTTCCTCAGTGCATCAATACAAGCATAATTCAAGGTTTGGAAAGAACTGGTGGAGATTATAAAAATTATGACATTGATCAAGCAAGAAGTATTTTAACATCATACCCATTTCAAAAAGTTAATGGTTGTTTATTTGCTCAGAGCGTTCAACTTCCAGATGAAAAAATGACGATTGAAAGGGCAAATATATCAAATCCTAGGGGTTTTTTGCCAGGCATTATTTCAACAGGCAGAACTCCTTCAAATTCATTAACAATATCATTTCTGGAGACAAACACTTCATTTGCAGATTTCGTAATAAGACCTTGGGTTATTGCAGCTGAACACTTTGGTTTTGTTGCAAGAGAAAACGATACAACAACAAAAAGAGATTATAGAAATGTAAAATCCACTATATACGTTTTACAATACACAAGAACATTTCAAAATGTTTCCATGATTCCAAGAAAAGTATGGACATTTTTCAATTGCGCTCCGATCACAGTTAATTCGAAAACGTTGGGATACGAAGAACCAGCTTCGGCCCCAACAATAGAAACAAATTGGACTTATACTGATTATGCACTATCCAATTCACTTTATCTTCCCCTCCCAAATATAATAGATAGAATATCAAATGCATTTAGAGGTAATTTTCCAACAATCAGCCCATTCCAAGGTGGAAAAGGAAATGGAAATTTTCCGCAAAATATTACAGGTTTTTTATAAAAATTTATGGATATTTTTACAAAATGCCATATTCCGAGCATTGGTGAAGAATTAAAGGTTAATAAACTTTGTTTTGGTGATTACTTTCAACTCAATTCATACATTTCCAATAATGATTTTGAAAACATAAGTAATACTTTTGATCTAATTTGTCAAAAATCATTAAACGATACAAATCTTACAAATTTAGACAAGTTTATTTTATTAATGCATTTAAATTGCGAATATCTTGAACCCATATTAAAATTACAAGCAAAGGATGCCGAATCCAATTCGGTAACTTATGAAATTTTTTTAAAGGATGTTATAAATAAATCGAAAAAATATGAATTGGATAATTTTCCACTACCAAAACAGTTTTATTATTCAGATGTAAATGATATATTGAAAGAAACTGGTAAAAGTACAGAGGAAATAAAGGAACACATAGAGAAGAACAAGATTTTAATGTTTGAGATTCCAGATATGATTAGAAATATTCCTAATGTTTATTTTAATTGTTTCGATAATACTCTTTTTTACTTTTTAAAATTGGTTTACTCAACGGATAAAAATAATATATACGGTAAAATAAAAAAATTAAAAAAAGAATATAATTTTCTTCTTTCTGAAATATATGAAATGAGTCCAAAAGAAATAGCCTTGTTTCTCAGCGATAAATAATTGAATGGCAGAAGAAAAAAAAACTCCAGAAAACGTTTTTGCGATAGATAATCCAAAAGATATTTCATCCGCGAATAAAGGAATGAACGTTGAGTCTTCGGAGGAAAAACAAAAAGAAGAGTTGGTTCTGGAAACTAAAGACATGACATTGGAGGATTTGAAATCATATCTCCAAAAAAATAATGTTATTGTCAATGAACAAAATATTGAAAATTATTACAATCAAATTGTTGAAAATAAAAAATATATAAACGAATATAACAATGCAATAAAAGAATTGGATGAAGCCAAAAAGATTTTTTCAGACAAAAATGAAGAAATCGGAAGAACGGATAATCCAGATAAAACAATTGTTTCAAAAATATCCGAATTGGAGAAAAGACTTGCAGATTTGAACGTGGAAAAACAAAAAAATGAAGATTCGATAAAATCCACGATTAATAATATTTTCAATGAAAATAAAACGGAAAATTCAAAAAATGTAAATTTTGAAACAAAAAATAACGTTTTAAATATGGCATTGAATGGAGTTCAAAAGCCTGTACCTGTTGAAAAAAAGATTGAAAATGTAGAAAACAAATCGAAAGAAGAAACGAAAGAAGTCGAAAAAGAAATCACAAATCCCACAGTAGAAAAGGTTGTAGAAGAACAACCCAAACAAAGTTCAATAGCAGTAGAAAAGGTTGTAGAAGAACAACCCAAACAAAGTTCAATAGCAGTAGAAAA
>CAZIJP010000073.1:0-84 GCA_964539615.1 uncultured bacterium | reverse complement strand
GGTTGTAGAGGAAGATAAAACAACAATTCATCCTCCAAAAGAAACAAAACCTGAAATTCCAATTTCAGATATTAAAAAAACTGA
>CAZIJP010000072.1:0-13567 GCA_964539615.1 uncultured bacterium | reverse complement strand
CTTATTGACGACATTACGAATGCGAAAGGGTAAATTATGCGTGTCCTGATGTTTTCATGGGAATTTCCCCCGCTCATTGCCGGCGGATTAGGGATAGCGTGCTATGGTATCGTGCGTTCCCTTCTGGACATGGGTATCGAGGTCGATCTTGTCTTACCCACAAAAGAGGAAGTGTATTTCCCGCTGAGAAAACCGAGCGATGCCGATGAACTCCCGGTGCAGTTTGTATCGCCTGAAAAACAACGTGAATTTAAAAAGGTCAAATTTCGGACCGTGTATGAACGCCTGCGTTTTGTGGGTGTGACCGCATCTCCGGAAACCTATGAAACGCCTATGATGCGGGATGCACATGTAACGGACTATATTACCGTTGAAGGCGAATATGATGAATCGTTCATCCGTCAAGTGGAATATCATATACAAGGCACAGAAAAGATTTTTAAAAAGGTACGCGAATTTACATTTCGCGCAGAATTATATGCGCGGAATCTTAGGTTCGATCTGATCCATGTACACGATTGGCTTACCTATCCCGCCGGTATCGTGGCAAAAAAGGTCAGCGGCAGAAAACTGGTTGCGCATATGCATGCCACTGAATTCGATCGTGCAGGCGGCCCCGGTGACGAGCGTATCCATAAGATCGAATATTCAGGGATGATGATCGCCGATACCGTTATCGCCGTATCGAAATTTACTTCAGAACTGGTCATAGACCGGTATCATATTGACACTAAAAAGATCCGCGTTGTTCACAACGCCCATGAATTTGACGTTGAAACACCGGAGTCGAGGCGTATCTTTAAAAGGCCGACGATATTATTCCTCGGGCGTATCACACTGCAGAAAGGCCCCGATTATTTCCTCGAAGCGGCGCGGCTTGTGCTGAACAGGCATCCCGAAGCGCGGTTTATCATGGCCGGAAGCGGCGACATGGAACGAAAGATGTTACACCAGTCGGCGTATTACCGGCTTGGCAGTAAGTTTCTTTTTACGGGTTTTCTCAATCGCACCGAAGTTGCGGAAATACTTGCATCGGCTGATGTGTATGTGATGAGTTCGGTCTCAGAACCGTTCGGCATTGCTCCTCTTGAAGCCATGGCCTACGGTATTGCATCGATCATATCTAAACAGTCCGGCGTTTCGGAAGTTATCACCAATGCCGTAAAGGTCGATTATTGGGATGTGAAAGCGATCGCCGACAGTATCTGCGATTTAATAGAAGATCCTGAAAAGCGCAAACGGTTGGCTGAACACGGCCGCCTAGAAGTTGAAAAACTGCGATGGGATGATGCCGCCCAAAAGATCGCTGCCGTGTACAAGGAGAATGTATGATCAACTTAGTGTTTTACTTCCAGGTTCATCAACCGTTCCGATTAAAACACATGCGTGTTCTGGATATCGGTAAGCACATCTCGTATTTCGATGATGTCTCCAATGCGGCGATCTGCAGAAAAGTAGCCGAAAAATGTTACTTGCCGACCAATAAGCTTCTGCTTGAACTGATTGAAAAATACGAAGGGCGTTTCAAAGTTGCTTTTTCAATAACGGGCGTTGCCATTGAACAGTTCCGTTTGTTTGCACCCGAGGTCCTTGAAAGTTTCAAAGCTCTTGCTCATACCGGATGCGTTGAGTTTATCGGCGAGACGTATTACCATTCGCTCGCAGGATTATATGATGCCGATGAATTTCTCGAGCAGGTAACAATGCATAAAAAACTGATCATAGACGAATTTGGTTTCACCCCGATCACGTTCAGAAATACAGAGCTTATCTATCAGAATAAGATCGCTGATTATATCTGGGATGTAGAAGGGTTCAAAGTCATTCTTGCGGAGGGCGTTGACCGAATTTTACAGTGGCGTTCGCCGTTATATGCCTACAAAGATTATCGTCGCAATCTATACCTTTTACTTAAATATTACACATTATCCGATGATATCGCATTTCGTTTCTCAAATCGTGCGTGGGAGGAATATCCGCTGACCGTGCCGAAATTTGTCAAATGGATCGATCAGGTTTCATTGATCGAAAAAGAGAACAAAAATCTGTTCTTGAACCTTTTTATGGATTATGAGACATTCGGCGAGCATCAGTGGGCAGAGACGGGCATATTCGATTTTATGCGCCATCTGCCCAAAGAGATATTCAAGCATTCGCATATGGGTTTTGCATGGCCGTCGGATGCCGTGGCGCTTGCCAATTATCAACCGGAAAGTTTATCATTCAACGAACCGGTTTCATGGGCGGATATGGAACGAGACCTGTCGGCTTGGGTCGAGAATGCCATGCAGAAAAATGCGATCGAGACGTTGTATGACCTTATGCATCGCATCAAAATGGCAAACAGGCCAGACCTTTTGGAGATCGCCCGAAAATTGTCTACATCAGACCATTTCTATTATATGTGTACCAAGTATTTTCAAGACGGTGATGTACATAAATATTTCTCGCCGTATGATTCGCCCGAACAGGCATATGTGTATTTTATGAATGCGCTGGCAGACCTTGAGGAATGCCTCTAAACCAAGGAGAATGCTATGAACCTGAAAACTTTTTATGTCCGTCCGCATATCCCGAAAGAGCTTCAGCCGTTGTATGATATGGCGTTCAATATCTGGTCGACCTGGGACAAAGAGGCCGACAGGCTTATGCGGCGTATCGATCCGCTTCTTTACAGGGAAGTACAGCACAACCCTGTGGCCATGCTGAACAAATTACCTGCGGATAAACTGAAAGAACTTTCCCGCGACAAAGGATTTCTCTACGAATTGGATAAGGTGTGGCAGAAATTCAGCAAATATATGGAATTTGAAGGTGTCTATACGGCTGATGACGGCAAAGAATTGCCGTTGGCCAAAGAAGATCACATCGCCTATTTCTCCATGGAGTTCGGTCTGCATGAATCCGTGCCGATCTATTCGGGCGGGTTGGGTATATTGGCCGGCGATCATCTGAAGGCCGCATCTGATATGGGTATCCCGTTGTTCGGTTTCGGGCTTCTCTATAAATACGGGTATCTCACTCAGCGCATCAATATGGACGGGTTTCAGGAAGAAGAATATATCGAGAACATGTGGTATCTTAAACCGGTCAGGGAAGAGAAAAACGCTAAAGGCGAGCCGTTGATATTTACCATGAAGCTGAAGGGTGAAGAGATCGGCGTAAAGATATGGCGGATCGATGTAGGCAAGATCCCGTTGTATCTGCTGGATACCAATATTCCGCAGAACACCGATTATCAGAAAAGCATCACCGACCATCTGTACGTTGCTGACAGACGAAAACGCATAGAACAGGAGATACTGCTCGGACAAGGCGCGATCATCGCCTTACCGTTGTTAAAACTTGAGCCGAAAGTATATCATCTCAACGAAGGTCATTCCGCTTTTCTTATAATCGAACGGTTGAAAAATTATATGATAAAAGAAAAAATGCCGTTTGAAAAAGCACGCCAGATGGTGCGTCAAACTACGGTATTCACAACACATACACCGGTCATTGAAGGCAATGAACATTATGACGAGGCCTTGATAAAAGAGTATCTTGCGGGTGATATCACAGAGCTTGGCATACCGCCAGAGACGCTGATAAATCTCGGTAAAATTGACGATTCGAAAAATTTCTGGCTTCCTGCACTTGCTATCCGTTTTTCAAAATATTCAAACGGCGTCTCCAAGCTTCACGGCGAGGTTTCCCGCCAGATGTGGAAAGAGATCTACCCGAACCTGCATATCAACGAAGTACCGATCGATTCCGTGACAAACGGCGTTCATTTGCTGTCATGGCTCAGTATGGAGATGACCTATCTGTTTGACCGGTATGTCGGGCCAGATTACGTGCATAAGGCTGGCGATCCCGATGTATGGGAAAAGGTTCTTGAAATACCCGACAATGAGATATGGGAAGCGCATAAACGCCGTAAGGAACAGCTTATAACCTTTATACGCGAACGAATGGTGCTTGTGTTACAGAAAAAGGGCGCTCCGATGAAACAGATCAAAAGAGTTTCCACTATATTGAATCCCGATTATCTCACGATAGGTTTTGCACGTCGTTTTGCTCCGTATAAACGGGCAAATCTGCTGCTGACCGATGCCGAGCGGCTGAAAGCGATCCTTACAAATCCGCAAAAGCCTGTACAGATCATTTTTGCAGGTAAAGCACACCCGGCGGATGTGATGGGAAAATCGTTAATAAAAGAGGTTATCGATTTTGCCAAGAACAATAATCTTGAAGATCGTGTCGTTTTTGTGGAGGATTATGATATCAATGTCGCCCGTCATCTTGTTCAGGGGGTGGACATGTGGCTCAATACGCCGATCAAACCCATGGAAGCAAGCGGTACATCGGGTATGAAGGCCGGTATGAACGGTATTCTTAATTTGAGCGTACTAGACGGTTGGTGGCCGGAGTGTTATGACGGCGAAAACGGATGGGCGATCACGGCAGGCGACCTGTATGAGAATTATGACATGAAGCGTTCGGCTGAAGCGATGCAAATATACGATCTGCTCGATGAAGAGATCACCGAATTGTATTATGACAAAGGCAACAGCTATTTCCCGGTCAATTGGGTCAAGAGAATGAAACAGTCGATGTTTACCGTCGGTAAAAACTTCAATATGCACCGTATGCTTCGTGATTATTTCTATAAGTTCTATTTACCGATAGGCATCAATTTATATCTGTTGGAAGAAAAGAATTACGAGATGCTTGATGAAGTGGTCGCCATGGATGAAAAGCTCAAAAAATTCTGGTCAAAGATCTATATCAAAGATGTATTCACTGATTTTGACAAGAAGGATATACAGGCAGAAGATACGATAACCGTGGAAGCCTATGTTTTCCTGGACAATGCCGAAAAAGACCTGATCGACGCCGAGATGCTCTACATTTTTGATGATGAGTTGCGTAAAGTGCAACCGTTGGAATTTGTAGAACGCTTCAATGATAATGTGGCAAAATTTGTCGGAAAACTTACGCTGCAAGGTTCGGGTATACAGGGTTTCAATATCCGCATACGCCCGAAATCGAAATTCTTTTTTGAGACCTACCCTGAATATGTGAAATGGTATATCAACTGACAATTGTTTTTTTCGAGTATACCTCTTTTTACAGGATGCGCTTATGCGTGTCCTGTTTTTATTACAACCGCAGTTTGTTTTGGAATTATCCCATAATACCGGTGGGTCTTTTGCGAAACTACTATATTTCGGTTTTGTGCTCACCGCCCACCTCTTTTTTGAAAATAAACAAAAATTGGAGATTTTGAATTTTGCAAAGGTCTCCGGTAAGGGTGATCGATTTTTCTTTCTTGAATTATCGGACAGAATTGCTATAGTTGAGGTGCAAACAAACGGAGGAGTGTATGGAAAACAAAGAAAATAAGAACCCGGTGAGAAAAGCATGGAAAAAGATCAAATCGATGAGCGCTAACGCAATCGAAAAAGGCAAAGATTTTGCCGGAATAGCCGAGCTTCGTTTCAAAATAACTATGCTTGAGCGTACAAACCGCACCTATTATGAAGATCTCGG
This sequence comes from uncultured bacterium, assembly GCA_964539615.1. Classification (GTDB taxonomy): domain Bacteria; phylum Macinerneyibacteriota; class Macinerneyibacteria; order Macinerneyibacteriales; family CAYRFE01; genus CAYRFE01. The sequence goes on along the minus strand of CAZIJP010000072.1, from coordinate 8,032 downwards.
ACGCCTGGTGTTTGACCTAATGAAAGAAAAAGAGACCGGTATCCATAAAAAAACACCGGTAATAGAGCAGTGTAAAAAAATTCTGGGCATTCACGAAGCAATGGGAGAACTTGAACTTGAGATCAAACGCATCAAAGCAGAATTCGAACGTGACGATGATGAGTATATCGAACCCGAAGAATAATGATTTTTTTCAAAGGAGAAGCCACTCATGATGCAACGTGATGACGCAATTGAATTGTTGAAAAAACACATCAAAAACGGTAACCTGCTCAAACATTGCTATGCTGTTGAGGCAGGGATGAACGCTTGCGCCCAAAAGCTTAATCATGAAGCTGCGCGTTGGGCCATGGCCGGATTACTGCATGATATCGATTATGATTATACGGCATCGATTCCTGAACAGCATGGTCTAAAAGCGATGGAATTGCTTGAGGGTGTTGCACTTGACAAAGAAATACTACAGGCCATCAAGTCACACGGCGGCAATTGCGAACGTACATCGCTTATGGATGATGTGCTGTATGCCGTTGATCCACTTACCGGACTTATCATTGCAGCCGCGCTTCTGCACCCTGAAAAAAAAATATCCGCACTCACCACCGAATTCATCCAACGCCGTATGAAGGAAAAAGGATTTGCTAAAGGCGCCAATAGAGATGCGATAAATTCATGCACATCATTTATGCCTTTGGATGATTTCATAGCCTGCGTTTTAGACGGGATGCAGTCCATTAAAGACGTCCTTCAACTGGGATGAACGATCATTATTTCAAAATAACCTATCATGTGCCCGTAGCTTTGGCGGAAGAATTTGAAGCACTCCTCAGCGAGGAGCTTCTTGAGCAGGCTGTGATCGAAGACTACAGAGATGTACTCGATGCCGTGCACGGTGATATTGATGCATTGCCGGATGATTATCAACGCTATAGCGGTATCGTGCGTATTTCGTTCTTTTTTGAGGAGGAATCTTCGGCTGATTCGTGTGTAAAAGAACTGCGTGGTCGGGCTGTGCGGTTCAATGCCGAAGTTGTACGTGAGACCGTTTCCACATCGTTGTTTCCGCTTACAACTGATATCGGGTCTCAATTTACTGTTGTTTACGCTGAAAATTCTCATTCATATACCGGCGACAGGGTACCGATCATTCTAACGACAAGCCAGATATTCGGTACGGGCACACACCCTACAACAAGGCTTATGACCGATATGATGGAACGGTTTATTGTGAAGGGTTCCATCGTCGTTGACGCCGGGGCGGGGAGTTTGATCCTGTCTCTTATAGCGGTAAAACTTGGCGCACAAAAAGTGATGGCGTTTGATATCGCCGATAATTTCCTGTTAGTGGCGCATGATGTTGCCGGCTTGAATGGTTGTGACAATTTACTGCCGGTGCAGGGAGATCAGTTTGCTTTTATGCGGCAATGCCCCGAGTGGAACACGGCGGATATTATTCTCATCAATATGCTCCCGCAGGAGACCATTCCGGTGTTGAGATCTTTTGTGCCGTTTGTAAATGTCGGAACATATTTTCTCTTGTCGGGATTCATCGCTTCGAAGGAAGATGAGTATCAGCCGGTATTCCGTGATTTAGGGCTGCACATTCTGCATCGTGAAGAACGCGCGGGATGGCTGGCATTCGTCGTGAAAAAATAAATATCATTTAACATTACAATACTGCAAAGTAAGAGATATGTATTTTCAAAAAGGAACAAGCAACAAGTCGCGGACATTATTCGTTTTTGTCCCTTTAGTCAAAATAGTCGACAATTATACCCTTTCTCTTAACGATACAAGTATGAGAAATTAAAGAAATAATAAGTAACAAGAACATTGAGAAATTGCTCTTGTTACTTATATAGAAAGGGTAATTATACGGTCGGCGTAATAACCGTAATTTTCATGACAGTATCAATTGATAGTGTTGTTTCTTGTGCGATTACATTAAGAAAAAGAAGTAATAACGAATCCAATAGAGTGAAAAATAGTATTTTATACGATTTCATAGTTGCTCCATGTGTCATTACAAGTATCGTTTTACCTAATTAGTACCAACTAAAAGATTGTTAACTATCGAATAGGATAAAAATGTATTATTTTGTTATTATTTCCAATTCTTTGATCTGGTCATCTAAACCTTGGGGGAGCTCAAAACGGATTGCTTTTCCGCAATGATCTTCGAAGATCTCGAATATTTTATTTGTGAGGTCTTTCGGCAACTTTTTTTTGTCAAGGTACGCCGTGTTTTCAAATTGCATGTGCCAAAGGTATTTAAATTTCATACTGAACGGTTTGCCGGTTATTTGATACCCGTTCTTCGTTAATTCTTCTGAGATCAATTTTAAAGCCTTACCGAGCCTTTCCTGTTCTTTTTTCAGTTTCATTTTTTCGATTTCAAATAACTCCGTATCTTTTTTAAATTGTTCAATATCATGACTAAATTGATTTTTCTCCTGTTTGATTTGTTCTTTGTCTTTTTTAAGCCGGGTAAGATTTTCCTCAGTCTCTTTTTTAATGTTAGTTAGTTTAACATCGAGGCCTTCAGGTATATTCACGGAGAGCGAATCGGTATACAGCTGAAATAATTCACGGGATAGATCATCAGGGAGTTTTTTATTATCAAGTACGATGGTCTTATCATGGAAATTCATTACGAAGGATTTTTTGTCGATAATATATCCTTTGGTTTTTAATATCTCAGCTATTTCTTGCAATGATTCCGATATATACAATTCAACAGTATTTATTTCATTTGATATTGTTATCTCGGTTTTTTTTGTATATTCCTTTTGTTTTGTAACCGTGCTATCTTTTCCGAATACCATGACCGCAGAGACAGCACAAATTGCGGCGAACAGAGTGATGCTTTTAATGGGCATATAGTTGTTCATTTAATTCTCCTTTTGTTTTTGCTTTTTTTAACTCACAAAACCGGATTGCCTGTTCAGACTATACCATATTGAATCCTCCTTTTTCAATCAGAATATCATAGAGAATAAGACAGGCAATAATTGGAATTCAAGGCATGGTTATTAATGATGTCCATCGTTCATGTACACAAACGGTATTTACATATTACATATTGCGGTCTGTGTCAGAATATCGTATCATACGGAATGCAGTCAGTAAAATTAACAAATATAATGAGAATATTAGGGGCAAGGCCCGCATATCATATCTATTTTTGGATATTTATGTTCTATTTGAATGCCGACAGTATTTTTCGTTATTACAGCTATACCGTTTTCAAAAACAATAATGGGGTCTTACACATCATAACGTATAATTCTCCATATCGGGAAGCATTACCCAACGCCTTACTGTTTGCGGCAGCGTGTTTGGTTGTAGGCATCTTCCCCGTTTACCTGCATTTTTATTGTTTACGGGTAGCATTGTTGAAACGGAAGATCATTCCGTATGTCATATCGTTGATCGTTTTAATAGGATTTTTTGCATTTGTTTATAATGTTGTGCTGACGCAACTATTATCATATTTTGTATCACAAGAAACCGCAGAGCATAGTTCTAAACCTTTTGATATGCGGCTGTATTCCCAAACATTGACGTATTACCGCAGTATGTGGTCAATAGGTCAATTGATCTTTATTTCCACGGCGTTGAAATTCATTAAAGACGGTGTTAAGGACCGTTTAAATATCCAAAAAAAGAAAACGCAACAGCTTGAATCCGAATTGTCGGCACTCAAAGCACAGATCAATCCGCATTTCATGTTCAACACGCTTAATAATCTCTACGGTTTGGCTTTGGCAAAATCTTCTAAAACTCCTGAAATGCTTATGCAATTATCCGAATTAATGCGGTATATTTTGGATACGGCAAATAACGATGTCGTTACATTGCGGGAAGAGATTAGTTTTTTAAAAAGTTATATTGATCTTGAGTCTTTGCGGATAGAAAAGAAAACGATCTCCTGTATTTTCGAAGGTGACCCTGACGGGATAGCTATTTCACCGTTGTTGTTTTTACCTTTTGTAGAAAACGGCATCAAGCATGGCTTGAATAATACCGTATCAGAAACTTATGTTGATATTCATATGATCATCGGCGATAAAAAAATACTGTTTACCGTTGTCAACAGCATCATACCGACTTCCCCCGGAGCGACGAACCGACCGGGGACAGGATTAATGAATATCACAAGAAGGCTTGAATTGCTGTATCCGAGAAAACATCGTTTATCATTCGGGCAACGGGACGGGGTTTTTACCGTAAAACTGGAGTTGGAGTTATGAGTATTACCTGCATGATCGTTGATGATGAGCCGATCGCACAAACTATTCTGGAAACTTACATTGCCAAGATCCCCTCGCTTGAATTGATACACAAGTGTAAAAATGCACTTGAGGCCTCGATCTATCTTCACGAGAACAGCGTTCAGTTGATTTTTCTTGATATATCAATGCCTCAGATGACAGGATTTGAATTTTTAGATACGTTGACCCAAAAGCCGCAGATCATCATTACGACAGCGTATTCGGAATATGCATTGCAAGGGTATGAGTATGCGGTCGTGGATTATTTGTTGAAACCTATATCATTTTCCCGCTTTATGAGGGCGATCAATAAACTTCCCGAATTATCGGGCAATACAATTTCGGTTCAGCCATTACCTGTGCAGGAAAATTCGCATTTTACTCTTACTGATATTAATAATCACAAGATACGTATGAATTATGACGATATCGATTATATCCAAGGCTACGGAAATTATATAAAAATATTCTATAACGGAGATTATACCTTATACAGCTGTTCACTTCAATTGATTGAAAACCAGGTGCCGGGTGATCTTTTTATCCGCATACATAAATCATTCATTGTCGCAAAAAATAAAATAACCGCTTTCACGAAGGATGAAGTATCGATCGGGGCAACGGTTTTATCTATTGGTAATTCTTATAAAATGCTCGTTGCAAAAAACCTGAATGCATGAATGTAAATGAATTGCATGTCCGAGCGATCAGGATTACACAATTAACGACCGGTTTTGAAAAAAATCAGACCTTATTCTGTTTTTGCGGAAAAGGTACGGTCATTACGGCCATCGATACGGATATGCCGATCATGGAGAAACGAATGAACGATTCTTTCAGAAAAAACGGTAGTTCAGTCGTAAATCCGAACAGGTAATAGAAGCCCAATGAGATCACGGTTCCGGTGACCGCGGTATCCAGCCACGGAAGGAAACGCCAGCCGATTGAAGTGAATTTTTTCATGAATCTCACCCAAAGAATATACGATAAAGACAGCACTGTAAAATAAACTGCATAATACAGAAGTTTGAAGCCGATCGGCAGACTGAACGAAAAGATCACTGCAGATAAAATGGTCATGAGTAATGTTGCGCCGATATATTTTCCTATATCTGATGTGATCCTTATATAGGCTAGGGCTGTAATGATAAACGAGAACATTATGACCGAAAACATTTGTGCAGGCACAAACTCCGTAAAAATGTCGAGTATAAAAAAAAGAAAATACAGGAGCACTGCACAAGTTACCGAGATCAATGAGCGAAGAAACACTTTCGCGGTCATCGCCACTCCTTATCGGTTGTGTACATAAAAAAACGCACCCAGGAGGAGTCGAACCCCCAACCTTCTGATCCGTAGTCAGATGCTCTATCCAGTTGAGCTATAGGTGCAACACGCTTAGTATATGCATGAAGTTTTTATTGTCAAGCGTATTTTGCTCGCGATCGTAAAAAAACGGTCTGCAGCACTCTGTTATTGAATTATCTGATACGTTCAATCAGCATTGGCCTGCAGATAACGGAAAGAAAAGTGTGATCGTAGTGCCGATATTTACCTGTGAATCGATCGTTATGGTACCATTATGCATCTCAACAAGTTTTTTTACGATAGACATGCCGAGCCCTGTTGTGGATTCGCCGTCAGTGCCTTTTCTGCGTGCGGCCGTAAATTGATCGAAAAGAATTTCCATGTTTTTTTGCGGAATTCCGATACCGGTGTCGGCTATCGTTATCTGCAGATGGTTGATATCGCTCAATACCGATGCTGAAAAACTGATGGACCCCTTTTGCGGGGTAAATTTTACAGCATTTGATAAGATATTATCGATGATCTGCACAAAGCGCAGTTTGTCGGCCATTATTGTTATCGGCTCTTCCGGCATGGAAATATGCAGCGATATGTTTTTCCGTAACGTTATCGTTGTATATATTTCCAAAACATCGGTGCAAATAGTCTGGAAAACATGATTGTTCGATGATAGGGCGAATGATTTGGTTTCCATCTGATATGCCGTCATGATCGAATCGACAAGCTCCAGAGATTTATCGACTGCCTTCCCGCCCATATCGCAATATCGGTTGAGAAGCTTGTTATCGAGATTCAATAAACCGATCAGTTGATAGATGGAACTTATCTGACCGACGGTATTGCGAAGATCGTGCACGGCGATATTCAGGATATAGTCTTTGTAGGTGTTCACTTTCATCAGATCTTTATTTTTTTGTTCGATAGAAGAAAATGCTTTTAACAATTCATTGTTTTTTAAGCGGAAAACTTCTTTTTCCTGTTCAAACAGATGCAGATGAAATGTATTTATCTTATCATTGACGGAATTGAGTTTTCTCAGTGATTGTATATCTTCTGTCACGGCATCATATTTGTCTCGATATTCCAGCGCGCGTTTGTAATCATGAAGCAAACGATGTGTCATCGATAACGCTTTATAGTTTTTTGCAAGGAATCTGCAGCAGTTCGAATTTTTAGCAATGGTCAGTGATTCATTGAGAAACGACAGTGCTTCCGTGTAATTGCCGATATCGGTGTAGGTAATGCCGATGCAGCACAGGAGTTGGGCGGCAAGATGGCGGTCGCCGGCATTCTTGGCATAGTCAAGTCCTGAGAAAAAACTGTCAAGGGCTGTCTCATAGTTATTTTGAAGTCTGTACGTGCTGCCAAGATTGTAATACAGAGATGCGAGTTTATCGGGTTCCTTTTGATGTTCAGCCAGGGCTATTCCTTTTTTAGCATATTCAATGCTTTTTTCAAGATCACCGCTGATGAAATAGGTATACGACAGATTATTGTACGATTGCATGATCTCACAGGTTGTCTGCGCTTGCTGACGAAGTTCAAGCGCCTTTAAGTGATATTCTTCAGCTTTTGCGAAATGTTCCAATTCAGTAAAGACACAGCCGATCCCGTTATACGCTTTTGCACGGAAGATATCGTCGGACGATCGTTTTTCGAGCTCAATGAATATTGAAAAGGCCTCATCATAATTGCCCAGATGGAAAAGGCTTGCAGCAAGAGATTCCGTAAAAAACAATTCATACAATGGTTCATTGACCGTTTTCGCTGAGGCAAGTCCTTTTACGCTCAGCTCTTTTCTGCCGAGATAATCGCCGTTCAATCGGCATAATTCCAACGTTGAGTAGATATGTTCACATTTATTTTCCGAATCCGGCATCATATCGATCGCCTGCATCATTTTATCAATATGAGCAAGCGCTTTTTCCTGTTCCCTGAGAAACGGTACAAATGAAATATCGTTCATCAAAATCCTCCCTTTGCCCGAGATCGGGATATAACGGAGAAAAGTCGCCGAGGTTGTTTTTAATAACAATTCTCGGCGAGAGCATATACTACATTTTGTTTGATGTCAATATTTAGTTCGTTATGCTGCATGTACTGAGATGATTTTGCTTTGCATAATAGGTATTATGGTATAAAATGCGACATGGCATCAAATAGATTTTATTATACTATCGCGGTTTTTATGACCGTTATTTTACTTATTTCATGCATGAAAACATTACCGACACCGGGATTTGCGGTTGACGATGAGGCGGAAAAAATTGCGGCAGATGCCGGGTTCTCGCCCGAAATTGCAATAATACTGCAAAAGGCCGCGCACGACGGGATCAGGCGCATGAGAACCGCTGATGATAACGGTACAGTAATTCCGGTGAATGGTATCGAGTCTCCGGTAACGGTGGAACACTTTGAAAAATGCCTGAAGAAAATTCAAAAGAAGACGG
>CAZIJP010000071.1:0-13778 GCA_964539615.1 uncultured bacterium | reverse complement strand
GGAAAACCGCTGTATTGAGCAGATACATGGAGCACAGATTCAGTGCGTTGATTTTTCATAGATATCAATGTTTTATCATCCTTGATCATTTTCTTAATTAGGTTGATATCATTGTTTTTGATCGCTTCTAAAAATTGTATCTCTTTTGGAGTGTTTTGCGGTTGATTCTGTGTTTGAGCAAATGAAACCATTCCCATCGTCAAAACCATACAGAGCAATATTCCTACTAGCGCTCTCATAGATCCCTCCTTTTTCTGCGACTGCAGTGTAAACTCTCTAACGCCTCAAATATATAACATTACTAACAACAATGCAATATATATTTTACTTTACTATTTCTCAAAACCTACTTCTCTCCTCACTGAACAGTATAATGACCAAGGGTAGTAAAATCCATTGAACTTAAGTATTATTACATCTGAATACCTCTGAACTAAAGTTGTTTTTTCTCATTATTTTTAAATTGAATTAGCATTTAGCCATATCTGACAGCAAATTGTTTTACTATCGTTTCTCAGTTGCCCGATCACCTTTATACCGTTTTTTTGTAATAGATACTATAGCAAAACTGTTTGGTGCCTTAATATGGTATTTCTATAACTTAGGTATTGACGTCTTATATATATCTCCATACAATAACGCCATGAACGACCTTTCAACTCAAAATAAAATAATTGCCGCGAGTATTTCTCTTTTCAGTGAAAAAGGGTACGACGGAGTCGGCATGCGGGACATTGCGAAGGAAACGGATATTGCAGTATCTGTTTTGTATTATTATTATAAAAACAAAGAAATTCTTTATACAGAAGTTTTTTATGATTTTTTTGAAAAGATACTTTCACGAATTCGTGAAAGTGTTGAGCTGTATAAAGAAAAACCATTCACTGAAATGGCACTATATTTGTTAAAATTATTTGCCGATCTGCCCGAACAGGATAAAGACCGCTTAAAAGTATGTTTCAGCGAAATCCAACGGTTTGGTCAGCCGACAATCCTTCGAGAAAAAATTACGAAACTGTATCAACAACAGGAGTTCTTATCATTCACGCTGTTAGAAAAGCGTATCTCTGATAAAAAAAGGTCCTTTGCCATATCGCGGATCATATACACCTATTTATCTTCAAAGATCAGCGATATAATCCTAAAAAATCAATTTTCAGAAACTACACTACGCGATGACCTTCAGATATTCGAACAAATGATCCGCTAGGTAATTAATTCCGGTAGTTGAAAGTTTTATCGATTATTCTTTTTCTGCGGCATATGTCAACACCACATCAACCGTAATCTTCCATACGTCATTTGTCAGCTTCCACACATGAACAAAAGAAGCTCGCGCCTTATTGTTTTTCGAATTTACGATAGTGCCGTATGTTACATACATATCGCCTGCCTGTGCTAATTTTGCTTTATCAACAACAAAACGGATAGCATCAGGCCTTGGATCTGATGGCTGAAAAACTGACAGCGTCATTGGCCGACTCCCATCTCTGAATATATGCACTTCACTTTCTGCGGCATCCGAAACAGCCATATCATAACCTTTATCGGCTGTAGATTTTTCCAGAACCATCTCCAGATCGTTTATAACCTTCATATCTATTGCTCGGCTTACTATATTATACTGAGACGGGTATGAGCATTTTGTTTTCAAGTCATTCTTCTCGTTGTATGAAATACCGAGATCAAGATAAATAAACCATCCGGCCGGTATTCTCTCCCAAACGGTAAAGTAATTACCATATGCCGACGGATCGCTGACAGCTGATTGGCGATATTGCCAGGGACCAAAGGTATATCCCAAATCTCCTGCTACAGCACAATCGGCATATTCCGGTGCCCATTCGAGAACAACCGATGAACCATCCGGAATTTTTTCGTAAATTGGCCGAGCGATCATGGGTTCAGGGCGAAATACTAATGATGTATCTGAAAGAAATTTCAGGAAGGCCTGCTTCATACTATGTTCACGGGAAAATTGAGCAAATTCTTGTTCTCTCTTAACCAGTTCAGCTAATCCCATAATTTTAATCTCCTGGCGTTGAAAACGACACTATTAAATAATCAAAACAAATCATAATAACATCCATAAGAAAAAATTGTTCCTAGACAAGGACATTCTTATGCTGTTCATCTCACCAATGATATTCTTTACTTCATACAACACGTTCACTGTTTAGTATACAGGGTTGAATAAATCATGTAAAGCATGATCTGTGGTAAAATATTCCTTTGAATTATTTATGTGGTATTTTTATAAAAATCAAATATACTCAATACATGACAGAAAAAATGCTTCACACGTACAAAATCCAATTAGAAAAAACTACCGACAGAAAACAGCAATATAAACTATTAAAAAAACTTGCAGCGTTAACGTATAAAATGCATTTGTTTCATGAAAGTCGAGATTATGCAGAAAAAGCGCTACCTTATAGTATAAATGATACAAAAAAAAATCAAATGACATTGCTACACGATTATTCGGAAGCACTGTACCACTTAGGCTTATATGATAAAGCAGTAGATGTCTGCTTAAAAATTGAAACGAATTTCCCCAAAGCTTCCGCCGTGATCCTTGCTCAAACATATCTAACATTATCCGGTGTTTACACAAGCCTTCAAGATTATCTTACCGCTCTTGCCTATATCGATAAAGCCCGTAAAATTTCCAATTCTTCAAAAGATATTACAATATTTCTGAGGATTCATAACATGTACAGCATAGTATATCATGCTCAAGGGGAATATGAGAAAGCTCTACAATGGCTTTTTGACGGTTTACCTATAGCAAAAGAAAATAAATTAGAAAAAACCGAAGCGATGTTTTACAATAATATCGGCCATATCTATCAAGCTTTAGGCAATTATAAAAATTCACTTAATTACTTCACCAGATCGCTTGAGATAAAACGAAAAGACCCGACCCCTTACAGCTTAGCGGTATCGTTGTATAACATAGGTTATGTACATCTGCAAATGAATAATCTAGATGAAGCAAATAGTACAATGGGAACTGCATTATCCGAAGCATTGCATAGCGGTGATACGGCAATACTTGAATTGATCTATCGTGATTTTTCCACTATTTGCGAAAAACAAAAAGATTTAAAAAAAGCATATGAATATTATAGAAAATATTATGATCTTCATTTACAAACCTTTGCAAATGAAAGAACACGAAAACTTACCGAGATGCAAAATCATTATGACATTGAAAAAAAAGAACGCGAAAAGGAAATATATCGCCTAAAAAACATAGAGTTAGCAAGTCTTTATTCAAAAATTGAACATCATAACCGAGAATTGACACGGATCAATCAATCTAAAGATTACATTCTGAATATCGTCTCCCATGATTTGAAAAATTCAATAGGTGCAATCGTATCGATACTTGATATGATGCCGCAGCAGAACGATCCGATATATGATAAATGCATGGATATGATCTCAAATTCGGCCAATAAATCCATATCACTCGTTCAATCCATTCTCAGCGCTTCAAAAATTGAACTTGATGATTTCAAACTTACGTTGACCCCGATAATCATTCAAGATTTTTTTAACGATCATTTTGAACATTTCAGATTGATGGCAAATAAAAAATTGATTAAATTGTCTATATCTATGCCCAAGCAACCGATCGTATGTGCAATCGATATTCAGCGTTTTTGGGAGATTATGAGCAATCTTCTTTCAAATGCGATCAAATTTACACCCCAGCACGGTGCCGTTGCCATTACAGGCAAATTAACTACTATCAAGTCTCAAACATTTTTTTCTATTTTGATCAAAGATTCAGGAATTGGAATACCTCAAAAATATTTAAACCATGTTTTTGAAAAATTTACTTCAGCAAGACGCCCTGGTACAGACGGCGAGCCCACCACCGGGTTGGGATTGTCGATCGTAAAGCGCTTGGTAACACTGCACAACGGCTCAACAAAAATTCGATCGGAAGAGGGAAAAGGCACAACCGTTATCGTTAAAATACCCACATTCTCAGAAACATTTTCATCATAATAAAGAAAATCGTTAAAAACAAATATACTGCCCCGTTTAACAGGGCAGCATATGATACATAGGTATTGTTTATTTTTTAGCAGCTTGATTAGCTACAGCGTTGATCTTTTTTTGAAGTTCTTCTTGATTTCCAAGATAATAATGTCGAATAGGTCGCAATGTATTTTCATCCAATTCATATACGAGTGGGATCCCTGTCGGTATATTCAATTCGGTGATCTCATCGTCGGGAATATTGTCAAGATATTTTACTAAAGCACGTATGCTGTTGCCGTGTGCAACAACGAGAGGATGTTTTCCCTTCTTTAAAGCAGGAGCAATTATGTCATGCCAATACGGCAGCACACGATCGAGGGTTATCTTCAGGCTTTCCGTAGCCGGTAATACATCTACATCAAGGTCGGCATATCTCGGGTCAAATTTAGGATGCCGCACATCGTTTTCCTCCAATGCGGGAGGTGGCGTATCATAACTGCGGCGCCAAACGTGCACTTGATCCATGCCGTATTTTTCAGCAGTTTCAGACTTATTAAGCCCCTGTAATGAACCGTAATGCCGCTCATTCAAACGCCAATGATTAAAAACGGGAAGCCACATAATGTCCATTGTATCCATGATAGTCCAGGCGGTACGGATTGCTCGTTTGAGAACAGATGTATAAACGCAATCAAACGTGTATTTACCTTCAAGTAATAATCTCCCTGCTTCGACAGCTTCCGCTTTTCCTTTATCGGTAATATCTACATCAGTCCACCCGGTAAACCGATTTTCAAGATTCCATTGGCTTTCTCCATGACGTACCAAAACAAGTTTTATCATAGTTTTCCTCCATTTGACGTTGTAAATCGTTGTAGATTATACGCCAAAAACCTCTTTTGTCAATTATCTAAACACAAATAAAACAACTGCGCGAAGCAGTCGGTTTTAAAAATGTGGCGATAGTTAAGAAAAAATAGCGGGAGTCAGGATCGAACTGACGACCTTGCGGGTATGAACCGCACGCTCTAGCCAGCTGAGCTATCCCGCCGTGTAGAGTGAAAGATTGGTTGCGGGGGCAGGATTTGAACCTACGACCTCCGGGTTATGAGCCCGACGAGCTACCAACTGCTCTACCCCGCGTCTTCGAGGGTGATTATACGGACATAAAAGTATTTGTCAATACCTTTCTGAACGATTTTTGATTTCTCTAGTATAAACGATAATGCACTTTCCACATCTCATGTAACGAACAGCTTAATCATTCACGTGTGGTAGCCTTTCGTTTTAAAGGGTCCAGCAATAATACAAAAGCATCATCAATTGATGTAACCGCAACGGTCGCCACAGAAAGCAGTTTACCGTAGCATCCCTCTTTCCCGATGACGGCAATCGAAAATACGGCACGTCTGCACATGCAAATATCATTTCTGCCATTACCGACACATGCTGTAATGTCCGCTCCCAATGCCTTCACATACTGCTCTTTTGCGTTACCGGTATCGGTGTCCTTCAGAATTTTCAAGGTAACAGGCAAATCATTCATCTGTTCCACAACGGTACCGAATGTATCAGCTGTGATGATGTGTACGGAAAACAGTTCAGTCAGTTGACGTACCCGCTCGCGCGTTGTTGAACGGATGATTCCTGATTCCGCGAGTGTGCCGTTGTAGTCGAAAACAACATGTTCTATCGTATTCATAATCGTTTATCCTTTTCGTTTTAAATTTTTATTATTGGAATATCATTCCACGACGTTGTGAAGCGATTGGAGATTTTTCCTCTGCGCATACCCCACGGCTGATCGATACCTGCGCCGGCATACGTTAACATTCCGGTCCCGAATTTTGTATTGACCGCATCAAGTGCTGTCATCAACGATTGTTCTTTCGCGCGATCACGATGAGAAAACAATTGTGGTGAGACCATATTCTCGGGTATCAATCCTGCAAGCATCACGCCTGCTTTTTTATAACGGTATCCTTCTTTAAAAATCGTTTTCAATAATGCATGGGCATACGCAATCAATTCAGGCGTGAATGCCGTCGGTTCTGACAAAAGGATGCAACATGAATTCGTATATTGCGGTTCGTCTTTAAATCTGTTGGTCATTATGAAAATATGAATTGATGTGGCCATTGAATGTTGTTTGCGCAAACGTGCAGCAGCTCGTATAACATATGCGGCCACGGCTTCTTCCATATCGGGTAATGTCGTCACAGGAGATCCGAACGATCGCGAAGAAACGATCTCCTTTTTAGGCGGAGCTTCCGTTTCTGTTGTAATACATGAATATCCACGAAGTTCCCAGACTGTGCGTAAGCCTGTCACACCGCCTAAACGCTTGCGTATCCATCCGTCTGACGCATTTTTCAACTCCAAAGCGGTACGGATACCGTTAGCGCGCAGTTTGGTAGCAAAACGTTCGCCAATTCCCCAAATCTCTTCAATGTCGATCGATCGCAAATGATCATCCGCATCTTCGCGAACCAACGAAAATACGTTTCCTGTAGTCGTATCATGCTTCGCAATATAATTTGCCGCTTTCGCAAGTGTTTTCGTTTCGCCGATGCCGACAGACACCGGTATTCCGGTCCATTGTTCAACGGTCTCTTTTATCTTTTTTCCATATTCAGTAATATCGCCTTGAATCCCCGCTAATGACAAAAACGCTTCATCGATCGAGTAAATTTCGATATCAGGTGAAAAACCGGAGAGAACCGACATGACACGCTGTGACATATCGCCGTAAAGTGCGTAGTTTGAGGAAAATACGTGCACATCATATGCTTTTACGATCGCATCTGCTTTAAATATCGGCATACCGCGATGGATCCCGACCTTTTTTGCTTCCTGCGATAAAGCAACTACACAACCGTCATTGTTAGACAATACGACAACGGGTTTTGTTTTTATTGCAGGATTAAAAACACGTTCGCATGACACATAGAAGCTGTTACAATCCACAAGCGCGAAAAGTGTTTTCATTGTTAATCGCCGAATAATGTGTGGGGGGTGAACGGTTCTATACAAACGGGAGAATCATTTGCGGGGCTGTTGACGATCGGTGAAACAGGATGCGATACTACTATCTTCGTGACATAATCCGATACCTCTTCTATGATCTCCAAACAATCTGCTCCGCTCAACCAATCTGCATGATATTCCCGCGGTATAATGAACGGCATCCTGTCATGGATCTCGGCCACTGCACCGTGTGCAGGAATGGTAACTATGGCGAACCGGTGTTCATGCTCATCTGCATCGGTCAATTCATACAACCCGGCAAGCGCAAGCAACTCATTCTGTGAATGATGAAAATAGAACGGTTGTTTTGTTCGAGCGTCTTTTCGCCATTCATAAAAGCCGTCTATGGGAATGATACATCGTTGCGCACGCCGTGACGGCCGAGCTTCATAGGTTTCGAATCGTATATTGATCAATTGCAATAATGTACCGTCTTTTTTAACACGGGTTATCCCCCAACCGAATCTGTCCAATGTTTTAAATCCGTCTGTGGCGGTGATGACCGTTGCCTGCTGGCCCGGTGCACAATTGAATTTTGCCTGCACTTCTTCAATGATCTTATTGATCTCTGCTATATCAAATTCACTCATGATCTTAGCAAATTTTGCTGTCTGTGCAAAACGTCCGCACATACTCAATGCACCTCATGGATCACGCTGGTGACCACACCCCATACGGCAAAGTCTATACCGTCGGTTATCTCCAAATCCTCATAATTATCATTTTCAGGGGCAAGAATAATACGTTTCCCTCGAAACAATAACCGTTTGACAGTAAATTCACCGTCAACGATCGCCACTATGATCTTATTGTGTGCAGGCTCAAGCGAACGGTCTACTATGAGGATATCACCGGATTGGATACCGGCACCGATCATGGAATCACCCTCGACTCGCACGTAAAATGTAGCCGCAGGATGTTTTACCAAATACTCATTGAGATCAAGCCGTTTTTCAATATAATCTTCGGCAGGGGAGGGAAAACCCGCGCGCACACCGCTAATATACATCGGTAAGCTAATCTTAACGCCGTCATGATAACAAAATAATTCTGTGATATTTTCGTGTTTTTTCATGTATTCAGTATAGCAGAAATACCGATAGAGGCAACGTGATATTAGATTTTATGAATACTAAAAATCAACGGTATTTTTTATAAATTGCATCAAGGCTGCCGTCATAATGCATATCTGTGATAACCTTGTCAAACTTTGGGAGAATGTCGATAAACGAGGATGTTTTTGCTATACATAAATGCCACGAGCTATGGTCGAGTTTTACCGGCACGGCAATGATCTTTCCAGAATAACCAAGCTTCTTTATCATATACAGCATGACCGGCTCAATATCAATAGTGGCATCAATTCGGTCATTTACTACCATAGTAAACAGATTCTCAATATTCGGCGCCCAGGACAAATTGATCCCTGCAGGTTCCAACTTCTGTTTAGCCCAACCATGACCGATATACACGCCGATCAAAAATTCATGCAGGTCAGGGATGCTTTCTACTTTTTTTAAATCATTGAGTTTGGGGCTTCCTGCTCTGGTAAATAAATAAACAGGAGCAGAGATCACGGCTTGTTTGCTCGCATTTGTATATGTCAGGCGTTCGGGTGTGGGTATGGTCACAAACGCATCAGCATTGCCTGACTTTACCTTTTCCTGTGCACGTGCCCACGGATATCCTTCATGAAGAATAATCAGTTTCATGCGTTTATTCAACGCCTCGTCCAACACATCCACGAGAATTCCCTTCATGATACCATTCTCTTCAAATGAAAAAGGCGCATACGCATTATAATACACGATCTTCATTGTATCGACGCACATCATTGCGCTCCACGCCATTAAAATTGTAAATAACAATATAATAGTTTTCATAGACTATAATTGATTATACTGTGCTTTTTACGATTTTTCAAGAAATACATACACTCAAGTGCTTATAGACACCTTGTCGAGTTATCGAGCAATTGTTTCATCAAGCATGCGGCAAACATCATTAATATACCCGTCACATTTGATACGTGAGAGGTTCATATCTTTAGCTTTCTGTGCACCTTCTGGTGTGCTTGTATCTACGCCAAGCAAATGAATACAATCCGAATGGCCGTTTTTTTTCGTAAATTCAGTGATAAATTCTCGTGTTCTTTGATATGTAATATCTTTACTTACCACTTTATCATTCGGATCATAGAACCGGCAGCCAAGCACCATCACACCGCCACTCAAAGCTCCACACATCTTTTGAAGCCTCCCGCACCCTCCTCCGAAACCGGCAGCAAGTTTTGCCGCTTGCACTTCTTCAATACCAAATTCCCCGGCATAAGCCATGATCACGGATTGAGCACAATTATACGAATCAAGAAAGTAAGAAAGGGCTTTTTCGGTAGAATTCATACTCTCACTCCTTAGTGGTTAGATGTAATGTATAATGTGCTGAGATTTTTGTCAAACAATATTTATCCTGATTATTATAAAATTTTTAATACTCACCTTAAGAAAAAATAATTACGAAATGATACTTTTAAAAATCATCGATACGCAGAGTTAAAAAACTAATAACCGTCGATACATTTTTAATAAAAAACGGGGCTCAGTAATTTCTTACTGTTTCCCCGTTATATAATAGTACAACAATGTTGCAGCCGCATCGAGCGATTTTTCATGCGTACGTTCATATGAATGCGATGCATCGATACCGGATCCAATCACGATCGTACGAATGTCCAAACGGGTCTGGCGAGCTGCCGAAGCATCTGATCCGTAGAATGGATAAATGTCAACTTTATACGGGATACCATATTGTTTTGCCACGGCTACCAATTCACGGCGCAGATCAAGAGAATACGGTCCGCTTGAATCTTTTGCACAGATACTGACCGTATATTCATCCGACTGCTGGCCTTCACCCACGGCGCCCATGTCTACTGCTATAAATTCAATACAATCATCATCGATACCATTGGCGGCACCTGCTCCAACTTCTTCAGTGGTATTAAAATAAAACACCAGCGTATGTGCCGGACGAACCTTTTGTTCCACGAGTTCTTTGATCACACCAAGCATGATGGCAACGCTGGCTTTGTCATCAAGGAAACGGGATTTTACAAATCCGCTCTCGGTCATTTCTACTTTCGGATCGAATGAAATGAAATCACCTACGGCTATTCCCAATTTCTCGGTATCTTCCGCATTATGCACTTCTTCATCAAGGCGAATTTCCATGTTTTTTGGTTTGCGCTCCAATGATCGTGCATCTTCATAGACATGAACGGACTGGGAGTTAGATAATAAAACGCCCGAGATCTTCTTGCCCGATTCGGTGTGAACCGTGCAATTTTCACACTCAACGGATGTCATCGGCAACCCGCCGATAGGTACAATTTCCAATCTTCCGTTGCTTTTGATGTTCTTAACCATTGCGCCGAGCGTATCAAGATGTGCATCAAGCACGATCTTTTTTGCACTCTTACCTTTCAGCACCGCTATAACAGCTCCTTTGGTCAGTTTTTTTATTTCCCATGACGGTGCGATCGTATTCAGTTCATGAATGATAAAATCCACAGCTGCATCGGTATTGCCTGTAACCGAAGGAATGCCCAACACTTTTGACAGTACTGATTTTATATATTTTACATCTGCCATTGCATTGCTCTTTCTTAATCCACTTTACGGCGAAGCACAGCCGGTGTCTCAAAATCATCACGATTCGGCGGAGTCAGCGTAAGCACATTAGGATTTCCGTCGTCTTTACCGATGAGAGGATTTTTCATCATTTCGGGGCGTTTAAGCGCTTTCGGCATACTCTTGGCGATAACGGTAACCTTCATTTTTTCAGTCATCGATTCGTCAATAACAACACCGTATTTCATATCTTTATATCCACCGGTCTTTTTCTCGAGAACTTTTACTACACGGTCCATTTCATTGAGATCAAAATCATGGCCGCCGATAACATTCATAAGCACTTGGTCGGCGCCTTCCATGGTTAACGCTTCCATAAGCGGACAATCGACTGCTTTCTGTGCTGCTTCAACCGCTTTATTCTCGCCGCTTCCTGAACCGAAACCGATGAATGTGTCGCCTTTTGTACGCATGATTCGGCTGAGATCACTGAAATCAACATTGATGACACCGGTAGTATCAAGAAGCTCAGCAATACCACGTACCGAATCGAGGAGAACATTATCGACCATTTTGAATGCCTGCCAGAATGCGATAGGCGCTTCCTGTATCTGATATAACCGTTCATTCGGTATAACGATCACGGCATCAGCAAGTTCTTTCAATTCTTCAATGCCACGGTCGGCGTGCTCCTGACGTGCCTTACCTTCGTGATTGAAAGGCTTGCTTACTACAGCAACCGTGAGGATGCCCATTTCACGTGCTATGGTCGCAACGACCGGCGTAGCTCCCGTACCTGTTCCTCCGCCCATTCCGGTAGTTAAAAATAGCATGCTTGTCTCGGCAAGGCATTCTTTAATACGGTCCTTATCCTCAAGCGCTGCTTTTCGGCCGATCTCGGGATCACCTGCAGCCCCAAGACCTTTGGTGAGTTGCGTTCCGATTGCAATACGGTGCGGTGTTTTTGTTTTCTCAAGCACCTGCATGTCTGTGTTGATCGCATAAAAGTCAATACCGTTCAACACTTCTGACATGATCATGTTGTTGATGGCATTACAACCTCCGCCGCCGATCCCGAATACTTTCATGTTCACCTTAAACCGTCTCACGTCGGCTTTTTCAAGACTAATCATAGCCAACCCTCCTTATTCATTTGAGAACAATTTCCGCAGGAAATCGTTTACTTTTTTAAAAGAGACCCCGAATTCACCCATTTTTTGCGCATGATAATATTCTTCGTAATGCTCAAATCCATATTTAAGGACCCCGACCGCGGCCGCAAATTCCGGTTTAGCAACATCGAGACCTGTTGTACCCGTCGGTATGCCTATCTTTACCGGTACGCCGAACATATCAGAAAGCAGTGAATCGAAACCATGAAGATATGCCATACCGCCCGTAAGAATAACTCCGGCGCCGAGATTTCTGAATTGGAAATTGCGTCGGTCGATCTCATCATATACCAACTTGATGATTTCCTCCATGCGCGGGCGGATAATATCATACAACTCCTGACGCGTAATAAAACTCACGCTGCGGCCGCCGACTGACGGCACTTCGATTTCCTCGGCAGGATTGATCGTGCCGTCGAGAAATGTTGTACCGTAACGAAGTTTGATCGTTTCAGCCTTGTTTTTCGGTGTGCGCAGCACGGTTGCGATATCTCTGGTGACAATATTGCCCCCGATATCAATAACACCGGTGTGACATATTGCATCGTTCATAAAAAGTGAGATATCCGTTGTCTCAGCTCCCATATCAATGACAAGGCAACCGAGTTCTGCTTCATCCTCACCCATTACCGCACGGCTTGCGGCGATCGGATTAGGAATAGAATCAAGCAGTCCAACCCCGGCATTGTAGACACATTTTTCAATATTTTTTATCTGTTGGGTGCTGCACATGATAAGGTGCATATCAACACCGAGTTTACTGCCGGACATACCGCGCGGTTCTTTGATCTTTGCGCTCTCGTCATCGATCTTATACCAACGCGGGATCGCTTTTGTAAGAACACGGTTTTCCTGCAATGGTTGCAGTTTTGTCTTTGCCTGATCCCAGACATGTAGGATATCGTCATCATCGATCTCCCTATCACGCCCTGATACGACAACAAAGCCTTCGGCATTGCGGGATTCAATGTGCTTTCCGCTGAATCCAACAAGCACATCTTCGATCTTGCTTCCGAAATGCCCTTCGGCATCACCGATCGTTTTTTCTATGCTTGAAACTGCGGTCTGTACGTTTTTAACAATACCTTCACTCACACCGCAATCATTCATCGGACCACCGTATGAACCCATTCCGCGCACCTCTATGTCGCCTTTGTCATTCATGATCGCTATCAAGCCCTTGATATAGTAAGAACCAAGGTCAAGGCTCATTAATACACGTTCTTCACTCATTATACCCCACCACCCTTTCGCACAACCGCGTACGGCACAAACCGCACGTCTATATAATAATTATCATTCCCTACCTGCGCAGCCACCGTTCGAAGAGCAGCACACTTTGCATCATAATCATATCGGCCAACATTTACTATCACGGTATTTCCAAATGTCGTAGAAAAACGGCAAACGATCTTCGTTTTTCTGCAATCAAGTTCTTGCAGAGTCCATCCTTGTTGTTTGTTTTGCATATATTTTTCAAGAAATGCCGTTGCCTCAGGCAAATTTTTATCCCCGATAATGACCGGATAGGACTCTCCGGCGTGTTTTTCAAATATTTTTCCTTCTTTATCTACCAGATAGTAATTGCCGCCTTTGCGTATCATACCCAACGGTTGCCGTTCAGTGATACCGATCTTCAGCGTATTGGGAAATACGCGTTGAACAGATGCAGATACTATTCCGTCATAGGTTTCAAGACTTTTCCTCACGCGGTCAGGATTCACCAACATTAAACTTTTGTTTTTAAATAATTTTTCAAATTCATTTATTGAATACCGCTTCACGCCGGTGATCGACACTTTTTTTATAACAAAACGAGGTGATTTTATCAGCGCATAACGCAACACCGATATTGCAGCCACGATGATTACCACAATAACAATATATTTACGCCATGGGATCGGTGTTTTCGGTTTACGCCGTACATAACGTTGACGTTTCATACCGTTTT
>CAZIJP010000070.1:0-13841 GCA_964539615.1 uncultured bacterium | reverse complement strand
ATGATCAAAATAACTCTTGTTTGCATTGGCGTTTTATAGAATCGCTCAGTTTAGGATATAATAAGGTACCGGCCGAATTGCTTATCGCACACGCTTCAGTGGATCTGTCAAAGACATCCTTGAATAATTGCAGTGTTTTTTGTGACGTGTCATTGAGATCGATCTCGGTAACCCGAACGAAGATGAGATCATCACCGTGAATTGACGTATGATATAATGAAACTTCTCCATGAAATGTGGCGCCGTCTTTTTTTTTCAACAACCAATCAAAAGGCGAAATATCTTTTATAAAGGAAGAACGGATGATATCAAAAGCTTTTTTTTCTGTATATCCCGCCGTATCTGCCCGCAATAAACTGATATTACAGGACAAGATTTCAGCTTTTGAATCATAGCCGAACATACGGACCGCATCGTCATTAACGTCAATGATCATTCCTGTTACGGCATCATGAATGAGAACAGCGTCTTGATGTGAGATAGTGACAATAGTTTTAAATTCAGTACACATAATTATTAATTGTATCATAGGATATGCTGAGCTGTAAAGACTTATCAAATTAACCGAATAATCCGGTATCAATAAATAAAGCGGAGCATGCGCCCCGCTTTCACAAAGGAAGGTTCAACCCAACGGTTACTTGATCGTTAATCCCCGAGATTCAGTATCATCTGTCTTGAATTTATCCACAAGCGCTTTAAGGAGTTCAGCCTGTTTTGCAAGTTCTTCAGAAGTTTTTGCCACTTCATGAACCGCTTTTGACGATTCATCGGCAGCAGATGCCATTCCGTGGATATTACTGTTGATCTCTTCTATCGTTGTCGTCTCTTCAGCTATTGCCGTAGCTACAGTGGCGGTAGATTCAAGTATCTTATCGCTTGATTTTACGATCATATCGAGAACTGAGAGCGATTCTTTACCAAGCTCGACGCCGTTCTTCACTTCTTTGGTCACGTTTTCCATGGAAGCGCCGGCAGTGCCTGCTTCATTCTGCAGTTTTTTAATGATATCAACGATCTCTTTGGTGGCATCGGCGGTCTTTTCCGCGAGTTTTCGCACTTCGTCCGCAACAACGGCAAATCCCTTGCCGGCTTCGCCTGCACGCGCAGCCTCGATCGCCGCATTCAACGCAAGCAAATTCGTCTGATCGGCTATGTCGTCGATAACGGTGATAATGCTCCCGATACGATTGGTCGATTTACCGAGATTATCAATGATCGTGGAAAGATTACCAGCCTGTTGATCGATCGAATTCAAGCCGTCTATTGTTTTTTGAATAATTGAGCTGCCCTTTGCCGTATCATCGGCGGAAGATTCTGAGATCTTTTTGGTGTCTTCCATCGATTCCGAAATACTTTCCGATGTGACCGACAATTCGTTCAACGCTGTTGCAACCGACTGTGCCTGCTCGCTTTGTTCCAATGCCGTAGATGCAAGTTCTTCGGAAGAAGAAGAAATCTGTTCGGCTGCCGCGCTCACATTTAACGCGCTGCCCTTCACATCAAGGATCAATACATGGATGCGGTTGATAAACTTATTGAACCATTCTGCAAGTTCGCCCAATTCATCGGTTCTTCCGATTTCAATCGTACGGGTCAGATCGGCCTCTCCCTCGGCAAGGTCCTTTGCACGAGCAACCATCAGTTTGATAGGTTTAATGATCATTTTCGTGATGAGCCATATAATTAAAGCAATTGCAATGATCGACAGAACACCAAAAACAATTGTATATTCGGTCAATTTTATCGATTCAGCTTTTACTTTTGTCATCGGGATCGAAAGACCAAACATCCACGGCTGATTTTCAGTCTGATTGATGGAAAATGGCACAAAAATAGTCCGAGATATTACTCCCGTTGCGGCTGACTTAGCATCGTACATAAATTGTTTTCCGTTTTTAATATTTTCATCGATCTTATATTGCTTTGTCACTTCCGCGTCAAAATCCATTATCTTTTTACCGTTTGCATCCTTTTTCGGGTGTGATACAGCGGTAGAATTATGGGAAAAAAGGAATGCATATCCGGTTTCAAACGGTTTGATAGCGCCGACCAATTGTTGGAATTTATCCATGGATATATCGACCCCGACAACTCCCACAACGGTTCCTGCAATGTTTTTTACCGGCACACACAGGCTGACCATTAAAATATTTTGATTATTAACCGGATATATAAACGGATCCATAATAACAGGCTTACCAAGATTTTTCGGTTTATTATAATAATCACCCGCCGCATCCGTTTTATCGTAATCTACACAACCCTCAAGGTGTACACCGCCGACACGATTCCAATATGGAACAAATCTTCCCGTTGCATCAGAGCCCAACTGCCCAATATTATCTTCATCAAGTCCGTCTAACATATTCGGTTCCCAAATAGACCACACGCCCAACAGTTCTTCGTGTTTTTCGAGAACTGATTGCAATTGCTTAGAAATATCTGCACGACGTTCTTTTGTATCAAGTGATTCATAGTTGGAAAATATGTCACCTAAAACGATAGGGATCTGCATGATTGAATCCAATTCGCCTTTGATCTGGCAAGCATATTCTTTTGACAATGCATCCGCATATTGCCCTGCCATATGACTCGCCAAAGCGTTCGATTTTATACCGACCATCGTTATCGTTACAGCAAAACCGATAATAACAGCAGAGGTTATCCCAAGAAACATCTTGATTTGAAACGACATGTTTTTAAACATAGATCTCCCCCTTTGATTTTCGATCTCCCCACACTCACCGGATAGTATAGACAAAAAACTATAACTGTTCAAGAAAATAGTTTCACTTGGCAATTATTGCAGGACGCAACCACTATAGTAACTATTTCCATTGTCGCTACTAAATACTCAACAACAACGCCTCTAGCAATACACCTTGTAGTATAAACTAAAAGTTCATATTTGGCAAATGGAATTGTCAAATTCTCAAATGAACGATCTTGTACATAAAAAATCCCCGCTCATCGACGAACGGGGATTTGTAAAAAAACAAATGCATTATTTAACGGCTAAACCACGTTCGCCGGTTTCATCAGTCTTGAATTTATCAACAAGCGATTTTAGTTGTTCCGCTTGCCGTGCCAATTCTTCTGAGGTTTTTGCCACTTCATGTACAGCCTTCGAGGATTCATCTGAAGCAGCTGCCATGCTATGAATATTACCATTAATTTCTTCAATGGTAGCACTCTCTTCCAAAACTGCTGATGCTGCTGTAGCGGTTGATTCAAGAATTTTATCGCTTGATTTAACGATCGTATCTAATACAGCGAGCGATTCTTTTCCGAGTTCAACACCGTTTTTTACTTCCTTAGTCACATTATCCATCGATGTACCGGCTGTGCCAGCCTCATTTTGCAATTTTTTAATAATATCAACAATTTCCTTAGTAGCATCTGCGGTCTTCTCCGCAAGTTTCCGCACTTCGTCTGCGACAACGGCAAAACCTTTTCCCGCTTCACCAGCACGGGCAGCTTCAATAGCCGCATTGAGCGCAAGTAAATTCGTTTGATCGGCAATATCATCGATAACGGTAATAATGCTTCCGATCCGGTCGGTTGATTGTACAAGATTTGCAATTATACCCGACAAAACTTTCGCTTGACTATCTATCAATGTTAATTCATCAATTGTCTTCTGTATAATTGAACTACCAAGATTCGTATCTTCTGTGGATTTTTCAGTAGTGCTCTTTGCATCGCTCATTAAATCGGAAATACTCGAAGATGTTGTCGCCAATTGATTGAGCGCCGCGGCAACAGTTTGCGCTTGCTCAGATTGTTGCTCAGACGTTGATGCAAGTTCTTCTGCCGAAGCGGAAATTTCTTCCGACGCAGCACTCACATTAATTGCTCCGTCTTTTACTTCAAGAATCAATGCATGAATCCGTTCAATAAAAATATTAAAATTTCCCGCCAACAATGCAAATTCATCATTACCTGAAATTTCAAGTTTTCGCGTTAGGTCACCTTCGCCTTCTGCAATATCTTTCATTGATATCGTTAACCGACTTATTTCATGTAAAATAGCTTTAGCAACAAAATAAATAATTGCCGAAGTCGCCAAAATGGTAATTACTAAAATTATGAGATAAATTTGAATTGTTTTAGTAATTTCTTTTGTAAACCGCTCTATTGATGCATTCATATCAACTGAGCTTTGATTAATACTATCAGCGATTCCGTCAACAACTTGACTTGCATTCCCCCAAAATGACTCTCCATCAATACCAAACTCACCAGTTGTTGCTTTCAATAACATTACATTAAAGATAGAATTCACTTCTTTCCAAGGATCTCCTGATCGCACTGTATCAAGAATATCAGTGCTTTTCTGCGATAATGCCAAAGCAGGAGAATCAATATTCGCCTCAACGGCAGCTTTATGTTTTATCACAATCGCGATTTCATTTTCCGATAAAGCACTATTACGAGCCAACAGGCTTGATGTTTGTGCTCTGAGCAATCCGGCATTTTCACGCGCAATTTCTAAAATTATAACACTTGTGATAATCTTACCAAACCCTCGGGTGGTAGGTGTATTTGCTATAGATTTCTCAATGCTGATAAATTGATTTATTAAATCCGTATACTCTTGAATCTCTTGTTCGCGAAGTTCAGGCATAGAAGTGTTATATTTACTTCGTAATGATGGCATTGATTCTATTACTTTCAATAGTTCTGAAATTTGATCGGTGTTTTTTAATTTGAGTTTTTTTATATTTAAGGCAAATTCTTTTAATGAGTCATCAGTTTTTTGTCTTAAGGTAGTGATCTCATCAAAAGAAGCATTCCCAACAAGAAATAACGCCGTTTTTCCCCGTTCACGCTGTAAATCGCCGATCACATGTGACGTATTGTTGAATCCCACAATATTTGACTTCATAGTTTGTAATAAAACACGTTCTTTGATTTGAGTTGAAACCATTAGATAACTTAAAATAATAATCATGATGAGTGGTACAATTCCAATAATCGTCATACGCGTTGCAACAGATAATGAATTAAATTTCATAAATATACATCCTTCCTAATATCTTTATGTTATCGTAAAAAAAGAAAATTGACAAGAAAATTCGATCAAACACGACCAGGCACACTATCTAAAACGCTATGCATTAATAAATATTAGTGAGATGGCTCTTTATTGATATCAATCATTTTACTGCCATCAACATAATTTTCAAATGAGATGTTTGTATTGTTTTCAAGATCTTTCATTTTTATCAGAATCGTTTCAATATCTGATATAGCATGCCTCATCTTATCAATATATTTTCGTCCTTCGGAGTTAGTATCGATTTTCATATCGAGAAGATCCATATTGCCCATAAGCACCATCAATGGTTGATTGATCTCATGATTAGCCGTGATTGCCATAGACAATGCCGTAGATTTTTGTTCAGCTTCAATAAGTTTTTTCTCGGCGATCTTTCTGTCCGTAATATCTCGTGTGATCGTAAGAACATGTGTTTCGTCGTTTAATACAATAACGGTTGCCGAAAGCAATCCGAATATTTCGCCATTGTTAATATTAAACACCGCTTCATGATTTTTTATCTCCCCTTTTGTTTGAAGCGCCTCAATGACAACCCTGCGGTCTTCGTGGTCTTTCCAAAAATTCAGTTCAAGAATGGTCTTCCCGATCACGTCTTTATACGGATATCCGGTCATTTCCAAAAAACCGTTATTGACCGATACAATCGTTCCGTCGGCAAATTTTGAAATAACAATCGAATCCGGACTGGTTATAAATGCTTTTCTGTATTTCTCTTCACTTTCAAGCAAAGCGATTTCAACTTTCTTTCTTTCAGTAATATCATTGACCATGCCTATCATATTGATTACCGTTTCGTCTTTATCCCTGACGGGAGATACCGACACATCACCCCAGACAACAGAACCGTCTTTTCTAATAAACCGCTTTTCAAGACGATAATCTTGTACCTCGCCTGAAATTACTTTATTAAAGAATACACGGCTTTGCTCACGATCATCGGGATGCGTGATCTCCACATTGTTCTTCTGCCTGATCTCATCAGCTGAATAACCCAGATAATCAAGCCACCATTGATTGAACATAACATAAAACCCGCGTATATCAGTGATACTGATCCCGATATTTGCGGCATTGAATACGGCCTGCAATTTCTCTTCGCTGTCCCTTAGAGCATTCTCCATTTTTTTCCGCTCGGTGATATCCTGATGTGTCCCGGACATCAATAACGGCCGTCCTTTAATATCCCAAGAATGAACACGCCCTCTATCCAGAACCCATATCCATCGTCCATCCTTATGCTGCATTCTGCATTCAAACTCATAAAATTCAGATTTGCCGTCAAAGTGATTATTTAAGTGAGCATTTGACGTTTTCAGGTCATCAGGATGCGCAAATTTTGCCCAGGTCTCGATACTAACCGGCGCAAGCTCTTTCAAAGAATATCCGATGATTTCCGCCCACCGTTCATTAAAAATGGTCTCTCCGGTCTGCACGTTCCATTCCCATGTGCCAACATTGGTACCGGCGAGTATATCCGAAAGTCTGCGCCGCTCTTCTGCCAAAGCGAATTCTGCCGCTTTTCGTTCGGTAATATCGGTAGCAATGCCCTCATACCCGAACACAGTACCATCGTTATCTTTGAGCGGTACTGCCACAGAAGAATGCCAACGCCATTCTCCATTCAGATGAAGCACACGGTATTCGATTCTTTGCGGCACTGTATCGGATCCTGTTACTAATTTTAACCACTCCAGGCATCGCGGGATGTCTTCCGGATACACAAAAGGAACAAACGATTTCCCAACCACATCGCACACTTCATACCCCAGGAGTGTCGTCCATGCCGGCGAAACATATGTGAAATCACCTTCCGGCGTTAACACATAAATGATATCATGGCTATTGTTAATAAGGTTTTGATATTGTTCCGCCTTATCTCTGACCTCGATCTCTTGTTTTTGAAGCGCATCAAGAAGCGCGTTGAATGAATTTGCAAGTACGCCGATCTCATCCGAACGGCTTGCAAGAAGCCGTTGTCGTTTATCGGAATCCGGTAGTGTCAAATCCTGAATCTGCTCAGTAAAACGTATCAAAGGATCGGCAACGATCCCGCCCAATTTTCGTGCAAAAAATATACAGCCGATCAATATCAATAAAAAACTTAAAAGAAAGTATTTCCTGAATGTGGCGATCGGCTTATATGCTTCCGTGATGGGGTAATTTGACGCAATGATCCATCCGGTCGATTTCAAACGTTTGAATGAGGCAAGATAAGCAATGCCATTTGCGTAATCTATCTCACCCGGTTCTTCAAATCCGCTAATTACTTTATTGAACAATTCAACCTCGCCCGGCTTGATATCTTTTGACATGATCCGGGATGTGTCGGGATGAATGATCATGGTCTTGTCTGATGAAAACATGTAAACATATCCCGATTCACCGATCTGAATTCCCTCAAGAGAACCAAAAAGTCCATTCGAGTCAAGCAAATCGATCGCTCCGCACAACATCCCAACGATCTTTTGGTCTTTTCCGAATATCGGCGCCGTCATCATGACCACGGGATGATCGCTTTGAACCGAGATGAACGGTAACGATATGTAGGGGTTTCTGCTTGCGATCGTCTGTTTGTAATACTCGCGTTGAGAAAAAGAAGATCCATAGATATCGGGAGTTGGAGGATACGA
The DNA here is from genome assembly GCA_964539615.1 of uncultured bacterium. Classification (GTDB taxonomy): domain Bacteria; phylum Macinerneyibacteriota; class Macinerneyibacteria; order Macinerneyibacteriales; family CAYRFE01; genus CAYRFE01. The sequence continues at coordinate 6,146 of CAZIJP010000070.1, read as the reverse complement.
TGCGATCAGCCTTCCGTCACTGTCAAGAAGTATCAAGGTTACGAGAAATATTGTACGGATACCGGTACGATTATCAAGCCACTTTTGCAACTTTTCCGTATCATTAAAAAAATCTTTTGGTGCAACATTAGCAACATTGATCAGTGCATTATGCGCAATGCTGATATTGGCATCCAAGCCGCGGGCAATACTGGCGATCGTGGTTTTTTGTTGGTCATAAATCATTTTTTGAGTTGTTTTACCGAAATATATATACGTACCCGTCGCAATTATCAATAACAATACAACTACGAATGCCGCTATGATAAATACAAATTTGGTTTTAATACTGGAAAATCTCATACCAACCCCACATCAACTGCTAGTACATACAAAAGATACGGAAACACCCTTTATATCTCAACCATCATTAATGCTACATCAAGCGAATGTTTTATGCAAGACAAATGATATCGTCTTCACATGAACTCCTTACGGAATTTTTATTTTCTCGACACATCCTTCGCACTGCGATATACTCTGTTTGAAAGGAATATCTATGGCATTATTTGTTGACTTTTTCAAAGGGAAATTAAAAGAAACGGCTCAGACCTGCTGGATCCTTTTTAAGATCATGATACCGGTAAGTATCCTCATTAAAGTACTTGAACTGACCGGATCTATATCATACATAGGAAATATTCTCGCACCGTTCATGAAGGTGGTAGGCCTTCCGGGGGAATACGCCATAGTATGGGGAACCGGGATCATAACCAATCTTTACGGCGGCATACTGGCGTTCGTTTCGATCAGCAGCACGTATCCGTTGACCGTTGCACAGGCAACCATTCTCACGACAATGATGCTGGTGGCGCACAATTTCTTTGTAGAATTAAAGATCGCCACGCAAAGCGGTGTGCGGTTTTTCCCGATATTTGCCATTCGTTTTTTCGGGGCTGTCTTTATTGGTATGCTGTTGAATATGGTCTATACCATGACCAATGCATATCAAAATCCCAGTTCGATCTCGTGGGTCGCAAAAGCAAAAGATCCTTCGTTGTTTGGCTGGCTTAAAGGTGAACTGTCCAGCTATGCAAAAATTTTCGTAATCGTCTTTATTTTAATTATGATCATTTATATCCTCAAGCGCTTAGGCGTAATGGACTTTTTCATACGATCGCTTGATCCTATTTTAAAAATACTGGGGATCGGCGGCGAGGTAGCGCACCTTACCGTGATCGGCATGACACTCGGACTTGCTTACGGCGGCGGTTTGATCATCAAAGAAGCGCAAGCGGGGCATATTGCGCGTCGCGATATTTTTTTTGCCATGGCGCTTATGGGGTTATGCCACAGCGTTGTTGAAGACACGCTGTTGATGATGTCCCTCGGCGCATCGATAACGGGCGTATTGCTCATGCGAGTGATCGTAGCCATGGTTGCAACGTGGGCACTTGTAAAATGGGTCGGCTGCTTATCAAATTCAACCGTGGAACGCTTTTTAATTCACCCTGAAAAAGGAACTGTGCCATGCTCGGACCAATAACAAAGATCGGCTCGCGAGGGCTTCTGTATACTTTTCCCGCAGGCACGTTCGGGTTTGAAACATCCGTCTATGCCGTGAACTGCAGCGATTTTGTCCTGCTATGCGACACACATCTGGGTCCGCTTTCCATGGAGCCTGTAACAATTGCGATACATGAACAGTTCGGCGAAAAACCGATCGTTGTTTTCAATACACATGCCGATTATGATCATATCTGGGGAAATTGTGCCTTTCCTGATGTGCGTATTATTTCACATAAGGATACAGTGCGAATGATTAGGGAACGCGGCAAGGCATTTTTGGATATTTTGAGGGATTATACAAACGGTATTGTTGTTTTAACTTCCCCGAACGAAACCTTTAGCGATAACCTAACTATCCCCAGAGAAAAGATCACCCTCATACATACACCGGGACATACCTGCGATTCATCATCGCTCTTTGATGAAAAAGACGGGGTGTTATTTTGCGGCGACACATTTGAAGATCCGCTGCCCTGCGTTGCATGGCATGAGCATGCCGTTTATGTGGACACGATCCAAAAAATAACGGCAATGAACCCATCTAAGATCATTTCTTCGCACAGCGGCATCGTTACGCCGATTCTTATTGAAAAAAACAGACACTATATTTCCGCTCTTGCAGAAAACCGACAACCCGAGCTTGAAGGACGCGAACGCGCTTCTCACATGATGAACCGTAAATTCATATATTCCTCGCTTCTTGCCGATCAATTGCGTAATGATAACGAACACCCGTTCGACTCGTATGCGTTTACCGTTGCACTGTTAAAAAATGTCGATCTTCCGTATGATGAGTTCAAATTGAAGCTTGATGCATTTATCCCTCATTAAGAAATAGTCCCTCCGCTTATTCGCGTCTTCCACAGTTTTTCCATATTTAGCCATTATACTCCTTAAAAATAAGGAGATAACTATGAGAGCATTGATCGCCTTGTGCACGTTCTTTACTATTCTCGCGTCAGTTGTAGCGGCTCAAGGGTACAACAAACAAAACAATCGGCAGAAACACCCCGCGCCGGCGCCGGTATCAGAACTCACTGCTGTGATCATCGGATCAGGTTCGCCGGTCTATAATTCACAACGTTCGGGACCAAGCGTACTCATCCGCTACAATGATGTGAACATACTCGTGGACATGGGAAACGGTACTATCGCCAATCTTGATAAGGCCGGATTTGCGGTTGGCGATATCAACGCCTTGCTGTTCACCCATCATCATTATGATCACAACGAAGAAATGATCCCGATCTTCATACAAAAATACGTTTCTGGAAGCTCATTCCTTGTTGCAGGACCTGAAAACACCCAACTGTTCATCACCTCGATACTTGCGTTGTATAGTGAAGACATAACATACCGCACAAGCCGTTCACAACAGTCAAAAACCGGAACATATGAGGTGAAAGAATTATCGGGAAACGACACATTTGAATACAAGGGCATCACCATAACGACTGCTGCCGTAAAGCATAGTATTACAACGATCGCATACCGATTTGAAGCCGGCGGAAGATCAATTGTCATATCGGGCGATACTGCCTACAGCGATACGCTTATAGACCTTGCCAAAAATACCGACGTGCTTATCATTGATTCCGGTTCGTTAATGAACAATGAAGACCGGACAACAACGGTGAAAAAAAATACGGCGCATTCTTCGCTTGATGAACTGATAAAAATGGTTTCAGCGTCACAAGCAAATAAGATCGTTTTGACCCATTTCACAAAACGCACTATTGATGAAAACTTAATTACTGACAATATCAACTCTCGCTATAAAGGTACTGTTATTTTTGCAACCGATCTCTTGGAAATAAAATGAGGCCACAACTGATATGAAAGGAGAACCGCTCATGAGAATAATTACAAAATTGCTTTGTATCGTAATGGTTATGGTTGGAATTACTCCGCTCACGACTGCGCAGAAAATATCGTATCCGATCGTCGATACCGGCACTACCGCCTTTTATGATGACCGCGGCGAGATTACAGCTCCGAAATCAGGCGAATCGTTTTACGGTCAGGACGGTCAATACACGATCAATCCTCCGAAATATCGGGACAACGGCGACGGCACCGTTACCGATCTGGTTACCGGGCTGATGTGGCAAAAAGATATGGGTGACAAGCTCGCCTATGACGAAGCTTCGACCAAGGCAAAGAAACTCACGCTCGGGGGCTACAACGATTGGCGTGTACCGACCATCAAAGAATTGTATTCTTTGATCCTTTTCACCGGTGAATCAGGCGGAACTAAGGCCGGAAAGTTTTATATTGATGCAAATTATTTCAAACAACCGATCGGAGACACTTCAAAGGGAGAGCGAGAGATCGACGCGCAAACATGGTCCTCAACCGAATATGTCGGAAAAACAATGAACAATATGGATACCGTTTTCGGCGTTAACTTCATCGACGGTCGCATCAAAGGCTATCCGAAATATGATCCAAGAACTCATACTGCGAAAAAAATGTATTTCCGAATGGTTCGCGGCAACACTGATTACGGAAAGAATAATTTCGTGGATAACGGAGACGGCACGATCACCGACTTCGCAACAGGCCTTATGTGGCAAAAAGCTGATGACGGCAAATCCCGCGATTGGGAAAAAGCATTGGCTTATGCCGATACCCTTACGCTTGCAGGATACGGCGATTGGCGGATGCCCAATGCAAAAGAACTCCAAAGCATCGTTGATTATACCCGTTCCCCGCAATCTTCTAATTCAGCGGCCCTTGATCCGGTGTTTTCAATATCAACGATCAACGATCCGCGCGGAAAGAAAAACTATCCGTATTTTTGGACTTCCACAACTCATCTCGAGCACGTACTCTCAACAAGTTCTGCGGTTTATGTGGCCTTCGGTGAAGCGCTCGGACAGATGCATGGCACTATTATGGATGTGCATGGCGCCGGAGCGCAACGAAGCGATCCCAAAAGCGGCAATACCTCCGAATATCCTCAATACAAGGGCCCCCAGGGGGATCTTCGCACCGTGTTCAATTATGTCCGATGTGTACGCAGTATTTACTAATCAATAAATTTGGATTGAAGGACGCCCGCAACGGGCGTCCTTGTGAATTCTCGGAAACAGTTATTGGATCTTGATCACGGCGTATTTATTCGGTTCAAAACTCCACGCAGGCGTAAACAATGCCGTTTGCTTATTGCGTATCTGTTTACGGCGCATATTCATGAAAAGAGACCCGATCTTTTTATCATACCCGATCGTTTTATACGGAATCTTCAGCTCCACTACCCAATTGTCGATATTTTTTGTACATGCCACCTCATAATCGCCGTTCCATTGTTCATTGATCTCATTTTTAACAAGATCCGCAAACAGGTCCCAAACGATCCCGTTTGAGTTGACATAAAGCTGGCGTACGGCCTTACCGTCTGTCGATATCATAAATCCGACACAATCATCGGTATACGTTTGCCCGTCGCGGGTGATCACGTCCGCTTTGATCTTTCCCATGTCGCTGTCAGAGCAAACGACTGCGATATAGAGATTCTTGTCATCATGCGTCAGATATACAACGGTTGGCTCTGCAGATGTCTTGGTTCCTGCAAAGGTGCAAAGATCGGTCACCTGTACGGCGGAGGTCCATTCGTTCTCACGGATAATGCCATCGATAACGACCGCTTTTTTCTGCGCCACCGCCGTGATCTCACGGGTCAAAGCAAGCGGTTGCTCGTAATTGAATACTTTATTACGGCCGAACGCATATGAGTATTTCACGACAGGCAACGGAAAGATACTCCCCGTATACGTCATGGAGATTGTCTGATTCTGAGTCGCGCCGGATTGGATCGTCATCTGAGAAGGTACGTATGATGATGTCCAGTTTGAAGGAAATACTATCGTCAGCGGGCTTGCGATAGGCTTGTCGGTGGCATTTTTGATGCTGATCTGAGCCGTCACATCGGGCGAAGTTACCGAAACAACACCCGAAGAACGAATATATTCATGACCAACGGCAAAATGCATTTTTTCTTCGCTCATCGTGACCAGATCACGATCAAACGTTGCCGGCGAACGCATAGGAGCGACAGTGAGCTTCCCGTCTTTTACCGTACACCACATAAACTGGTAGAACATACCCATTGATTCATCAACCGATTCAAATGCTCCGCCGGAACTTCCGACAAGATAATAATCGATCCCGTCGATAACGTCATGGGCATATTGATGCCAGTGACCGGTAAATACGGCGCTGACCTTATATTTTTTAAAGAGTTCATGAAGCGGGTCTTTTTTTCCGGATGCAATGGCATCGCCCCAGAATGGTTTATGCATAAAAACGAAGATCGTTTTATTTTGAACAGCCGCAAGATCCTTTTCAAGCCAGGTAAATTGCACTTTATCAAATGCCTCGACCGTATCGGGGCGGGAATTGTCCACAACGACAAAATGCGATGAATCGCGGTCAAATGAATAATACGGCCGCATGCCGGTCTTTTTCATATAGAGCGCTTCTGTCTTATCGTCAACGATATCGTTGTTGCCGGGAACATAGTATATCGGCATTGTGAGTTTTTTTAATGAATTCAATGCTGTATCCCATTCTTTTTCGTCACAATTATCAGCGAT
>CAZIJP010000069.1:0-13996 GCA_964539615.1 uncultured bacterium | reverse complement strand
GAATATTAAAATAAACTCTTGCTTTTTTTGGAAGATTCGTTAAAATCCTCTTAGATTCGGAAAAACCTATAGGGGGTAGGGCGTGGAGGTAATTACCTGTGTCGTCGGAGAAATTCAGACAAATTGCTATATTCTTGCCGAAGGGAAGGACTGTTTTATTGTCGATCCGGGATTTGATGCGAAAGACATTATTACTACCATCGAAGAACGGCATTTGAAACCTCAATTCATTATCAATACCCATGGCCATTATGACCATATGGGAGACAATAAAGTTATTTCCGATCATTTTTCGATTCCCGTTTACTGTCACGAAAGTGAGGTGCGCATGCTTACCGATGCTCAGATCAATTTCTCGATGATGCTCGGTGTTAAAAAAGAATCTCCTGCACCGCAAAAAGCATTTAAAGACGGAGATACTTTTTCTTTTGTAGATTCGACATGGACTATCATGCACACTCCCGGGCATACGCAGGGATCGATGATCTTTTATAATAATGAACATAAAATAATGTTTACCGGCGATACATTGTTCAACGAAGATTTCGGGCGTACCGATCTTCCGGGAGGCAGTGAAGAACAATTGAAAACTTCATTAAAACGGATCGCTGCGTTATCCGGAGATTATACGATCTATCCCGGACATGCAGATTCGGCGTTGCTTTCAGATCAACGACCGGTGATTGACCATTATTGCAGAGATTAACGGTAGGAAAATAGAAGGGAGTATCGTATGGGAGTAAAAGTTGCCATTAACGGGTTCGGCAGAATCGGGCGTCTCGTATTTACTGCTTTGACGGACATGGGTAAACTCGGAAAAGAAATTGACGTTGTTGCCGTTGTGGATGTCAGCACCGATGCTAAATATTTTGCCTATCAGCTGAAATATGATTCAGTGCACGGCAAATTTAACGGAACTCTTGGGACAAAAAAAAGCAAACCGGAACTGGAAGATGATGACATCCTAGTTGTGAACGGCCATGATGTGCATTGCATAGCGGCGCCGAAAGTATTGAGCGATCTTCCGTGGAAGGCCATGGGTGTTGAATATGTTATCGAATCCACGGGATTGTTCAACGATTCAGAGAAAGCAAAGGCCCATTTGGAAGCGGGAGCAAAAAAAGTGCTTCTTACCGCTCCGGGAAAAGGCGAGGTCAAGACCATCGTTATGGGTGTGAACAATGATGAATACGATCCGCAAAAACATACGATCGTGTCAAATGCATCCTGCACGACCAACTGTCTGGCTCCGGTTGTGCATGTACTGTTAAAAGAAGGTATCGGGATCGAGTCCGGCTTGATGACGACGATCCATTCATATACGGCAACGCAAAAAACAGTCGATGGCCCCTCAAAAAAAGATTGGCGCGGAGGACGTGCGGCTGCGATCAACATCATACCGTCAACTACCGGCGCAGCAAAGGCTGTAGGCGAGGTGCTTCCCGCGGTTAAAGGTAAAATGACCGGGATGTCGTTTCGCGTACCTACTGCTGACGTTTCCGTTGTCGACCTGACGTTTCGGGCTGCACGCGATACATCGATCGAAGAGATCGACGGGTTGCTGAAGAAAGCTTCAGAGACCTATCTGAAAAACATTCTCGGTTATTGTAAAGAAGAAGTTGTATCTACAGATTTTATCCATGATAACCGCTCGTCGATATATGATTCGCTTGCAACAATGGAAAACAATCTCAAAGGGGAAAAACGTTTCTTTAAAATAGTATCATGGTATGATAATGAATGGGGATATTCGAACCGTGTTGTTGACCTGCTTGTGCATATGATCGGTAAAAAATAAATCAATCGGGGGGATTATTATGCTGAGCGATGTGATGAAAAAGGTCAAAACGGTAGACATGCTTCCTGTCAAAGGCAAAAAGGTCTTTGTGCGGGTGGATTTCAATTGTCCGGTAAAAGACGGGAAAGTTTCCGATGATACACGGATAACCGGCGTACTGCCGACCTTGAAATATATTCTTGAGAATGGCGGCAGCCTTGTCATTGCTTCGCATTTCGGAAGGCCGAAAAAAGGGTTTGAGCAAGAATTTTCACTTGCTCCGATCGCTAAACGATTACAGGACCTTATTGGTGTGCCGGTAAAGCTTGCAGACTTTGAACTTACCGATGCAGCGATAAAATCATATCATGACGCGCCCGATAAAGTGATCATGCTTGAGAATATCAGATTTTATCCGGAAGAAAAGGCCGGCGATGAAGTATTTGCAAAGAGGCTTTCAAAGCTTGCGGATATTTATATCAATGACGCATTCGGCGTTTCTCACAGAAAAGACGTGTCCGTTTACCAATTGTCAAAATACTTTACGGTGAAAGGGATCGGATTTCTTATAAAAAAAGAACTTGATGCGTTCTCCAAAGTATTGATCTCTCCGGCAAAACCGTTCGTCGTTATCATGGGCGGTGCAAAAGTAAGTGATAAGATCAATGTATTGAAGAACCTTATGAACGTGGCAGATGCATTTCTTATCGGCGGGGCTATGTCGTATACCCTCATGAGGGCACAGGGGATCGATATCGGTCGCTCCTTAATAGAAGAAGACCGCGTTGATGTTGCAAAAGAGATACTTTCGATGGCAAAAATCAAGAAAATCGATTTTTTACTGCCGAAAGATCATTTAATCGTAAATGATATTGACAACCCGAAGGACAAACGGTATAGTGAGCGCATTGAAGATGGCTGGATGGGTGTTGATATCGGCCCCGCTACGCTGAAAGCGTATACGGAAAAGATCCTCTCGGCTAAAACGATCGTTTGGAACGGTCCGATGGGTATATTTGAGCGTCCGGAATTCGCGGAAGGCACCATCGGGATCGCGAAGGCGTTGAAAGAAACGCAGGCCTATTCGATCGTCGGAGGAGGCGATTCGGCAAGCGCGATCCGCAAATTGAAATGCGATGCGTTTGTGGATTACATATCAACCGGCGGCGGTGCGTCGCTTACGTTACTTGAGGGCGACGGATTGCCAGGTATAAATATTCTCGCGGAGGTGTGATTTACCATGATTACCTTTTTAACTATTTCTGTTATTATTATGGCCGTATTACTCGTTCTTGTTATTCTTATACAGGAAGGGCGCGGCGATGAGTTGGGCGGAACTTTTGGCGGCGGCGGGGCGGATTCTATTTTCTCAGCGACCGGCGGACGTGATTTCCTCGTGAAATTCACCGCTTGGCTTTCGGTGTTTTTTATCATTTTTCTGCTTGCTATTGCGAAATTAAGCACGCAGGTAACTGAGACAAAATCAGAACTGAAGAAGACCGTAGAGCAGACACAGACCACCGCACCTGTAGATACGACAAAGACCACGCCTGATACACAAACAGACACGACCAAAGATACTACCAAAAAAGACGGCACGAAATAACGGCCGCTTTGGCAATGGCACACGACAAACGTATACTTGTCGTTGATGACGATACCGATTCTTTGACGATCGTAAAGGCCCTTCTTGAAAAGGAGGGCTTTTTTGTTGATACCGCTGAAGACGGCCTTACCGCGTGGGAAAAACTCAATACATCTGATTTTGACCTCTTGATCTCGGATGTGCTTTTACCCGGCATCAACGGGTATGATCTTCTCGAGCGTATAAAAAAAGATACGGTGCTTCAAACCATTCCCGTGATCATGGTCACTGCTGTGTATGTTACCTCCGACGACATGACGCACGGGTATACTCTTGGAGCACAGAAATATCTGTTCAAGGCCGATGCACTCATTCAAAAACCGTTCAACAGCGAAGTGCTTGTCCGTTCAGTGTATGAGATCCTCGAGCTTCACCGGGATCCCGACCCGGGAAGCATACCGAGTAATTTTCGATTTGCCGTGGTCGAGGATGACCCCGATACGCTTGAGTATGTAAAACTTCTTCTGGAAGCCAATGATTATATCGTTACCGGATATAATGACCCGACGGTTTTTGTGAACTCATATGAACCAAATAAATTCGACATGCTGCTTATCGATTATAATATGCCGTCATTGACCGGTATCGATGTGATCGACCGTATCAGACATGTAGACAAAACGGTGGGCATCATTATCATTACGGCGTACGGCAGTGATGATCTTGCGTATAAAGCGCTCGAAAAAGGCGCCAATGATTTTGTGTCAAAACCGATCAGACGCGACAATTTCATGCACCGTTTGCGTGATAATATACGAACACTGCATTTGCAGCAGCATATTCGCGGACTTATTTACGAATTAAAAAAAGCTAATATCAAATTGATGCAGCAAAACGAAAAATTGAAAAATGCAAATAAATTACTGAAGGAAATGGCCGAGAGGGATTCGCTGACCAATCTGTACAACCGCAGAGTATTTTTCGAGCACCTCAGCAGGGAAGTGAAGAGAGCGTCACGGTATGATAAAGTATTTTCCCTTATTATGTTTGACATCGATAATTTTAAACTCATCAACGACACCAAAGGCCATCATGTCGGCGATGACGTGCTGAGAACCATCGCACAGATCATTGAATCAAAGATCCGTACGATCGATCTCGGTGTACGGTACGGCGGCGAGGAATTTGTCGTGCTGTTGCCTGAGACGCCCCAAAAAGGCGCTGTTGAGATTGCGGAACGTTTGCGCGCGGCTGTTGATGAGAGCGGCTTGTGTACGATCAGCGTCGGCGTAGCCGAATTCAACGGTAAACTGACCTCCGAAGATCTTGTTAAAAAAGCAGATGAATGTCTTTATATGGCAAAAAATGCCGGTAAAAATCAAGTCGCATACTGAACGTTTTTATCCTGTCAATAACTAATTTTCCTATATTTCTATCGTATTTCAACATCAGTTTACTTGGATCAATTCCTGATCGAACCGGAACGAAACCAATTCACCTGATATATACAAATGTAATTCGAGCCTTTTGGCATCGGTCACACGCGGGAAGATGATATACCCCGTTACCGATTCTCCCGGTTGGACCGTTGAGGTCTGCAATAATGAGTTTTTCATGTCTTCGCGTAATTGTTCCAAATGCTCGATGCGTTTGAGTGTTTCTTTTTGTTCATCTTCTCTTTTTTCGGCTTGCTCGCGTCGTTTTTCGGCTGCTTTTTCTCTATCGTCCCTGTCGTGATCATTTTTGGGTCGCGAGAAAATATCGGCAAAAGAGCCTATCAGGTCAAAAAATACAAGCGTGTTATCGGATGCTACCTGGCTTTTATATTTAGCTCGTTCGGAAGCTATCTGTTTATCGACCTGCATGATCTTAGCTTGAGGATCGATAGCGCCGAAAATAAGGTCGACAGGCTTTTTCCCTTCCGCAGTATAATGACAATTGAAAGTGACGGGATCAACGGTAAGTGTCTCATTTCCGGTATTTACTATTCTGCATGAGAAAACGATCTCATCTGAATTGCTGTCGATGAAATTAAGATATGTAGAACTATTAAGGCCGTTCGTTTCAATCATTTCTGATCCGTTCTGCCATACCCAATTCTGTAACGCTGCAGGTTTTAACCTTATGAGCGGCTCCGGTCTGTAGAAACAACCTGCCAAAAAAAGAGTGAATGCTACACTCATAATAATTTTAATAAAGTTCATATATTCTCCTTTTCAACCAAACAATAAATCAAGAGAAAAAGTTCCGCTCCGAATGCGTTTGTACTGTTAATAAGTATACGGTATTTTTTTAAAAATTCATTGAGAAAATATACGGCTGTCAAAAGAAAATACTTGACAGTGCTGTTGCCTAAAGCTATATTTCTGTCGTGAGCGGCATAACGCGTGAAGAGCGCATAACATTATTTGACGTATATGGAGAATTACTTTCCGCCAAGCAGCAGGAATACTTCAATTTATACTATTTTGAAGACCTGAGTCTGGGAGAGATCGCCGAGAACAATGGTGTTTCCCGTCAAGCAGTGCAGACCGCCATTGAACAGGCCGCAGATAAAATGTTCCGCCTGGATAAAAAACTGGGAGTTGTGTCCGGTCGGTTAAAGCGCGGACAAATGATCTCGCAAATTGAATCGTGTATCCGTGATGCGCATTATGATGAAGCCGTGAAATTACTTGAGAGTATAAAGGAGTGACCGATGTTTGATGCTTTATCCCAAAAGCTTGATTCTGTTTTTCGTAAACTCGGAAAACGCGGCGTTCTCCGTGCAGATGATGTCAAAGAAGGGCTTCGAGAAATTCGCATCGCGCTTCTTGAAGCGGATGTCAACTATAAGGTCGTAAAGCAATTTATTCAGAATGTCGAAGAAAAGGCTGTGGGTGATGAGATACTGAAAAGCCTCAGCCCGTCGCAGCAGATCGTTAAGATCGTTCGTGACGAACTCGTTGCTACGCTGGGCGAATCAACTTCGATCGATACGTCGGCAACGCCGACCGTGGTCATGCTTGTCGGGCTTCAAGGTTCCGGTAAGACCACTACGGCAGCAAAGTTAGCCCGTCGATTTTCAAAGGACGGTAAAAAATCATTCCTTATCGCCGCCGACCTTCAGCGTCCCGCCGCTATCGATCAATTGGCCCAACTCGGTCAGGAGATCGGCGTTGGGGTGTATACCGATAAAACCACGAAAAATGTTGTTGATGTTGTAAAAAAAGGATTTGAAGAGGCCAAACGGCAATTTGCAAAGATCGTTATCATTGATACGGCAGGCCGTTTGCATATAGATGATGCGCTTATGACCGAGCTTGAACAGGTCGTTAAAGCGGTCAATCCGCACGAGATATTGCTCGTAGCTGATTCCATGACCGGTCAGGACGCCGTGAATGTGGCGCAAGGCTTCAAAGCGCGACTTGCTTTGTCGGGAGTTATTCTGACAAAACTCGACGGTGATGCCCGAGGCGGAGCCGCATTATCGCTTCGTATGGTGACCGGTACGCCGATCAAATTTGCAGGTATCGGTGAAAAGATCGACGATCTCGATCAATTCCATCCCGACCGTATTGTATCACGCATGCTCGGTATGGGCGATGTATTGTCGCTCATTGAAAAAGCAGAGGATATGATCAGCGAAGAAGACGCCAAAGCAATGGAAGAGAAAATGCTCAAGGCGGATTTTACATTGGAAGATTTTCTCTCGCAGATAAAGATGGTGCGGAAAATGGGACCGTTGTCGGGGATATTGAAAATGCTTCCCGGCATGCCCAAAGACGCCAATATTGATGAAAAAGCTATTGTGCATGTAGAAGCGTTGATCCTGTCGATGACACCGCGCGAGCGCCGCAAGCCGGCGATCATCACTGCCAGCCGTAAAAAGCGTATTGCACGCGGAGCCGGCCAGCATGTGTCCGACGTCAACCGCTTACTGAATCAGTTCGAGATGAGCAGGAAGATGATGAAAAAAATGGGAACAATGGGAAAAAAGGGATTCGGTATGCCGAAATTCCCCGGATTGTCTTAATAAACGTTAACAGGAGGTGTTTATGGCGGTTAAAATTCGTCTCAAACGTATGGGTGGAAAGGGTGAACCGTTCTACCGTATCGTTGTTGCCGATTCACGTGTAAAACGCGACGGCCGTGTTATTGAAGAGGTTGGTTCTTATGATCCTAAGACCAGTCCTGCTACTGTTACAGTAAAGGAAGACCGTGTGCTCGATTGGCTCAGCAAAGGTGCTCAGCCGACAAACGTTACCAAAAGCCTGTTCCAGTCAACCGGCCTTTGGAAGAAATTTTCTGAAAAATAAGCTGTAAGTATGACAGAGAAAATGAAGCGGGTCCTTGAATTTTTCGTGAAAGAACTTGTTGAAGACAAGAATGCGGTTGAGATCGATCTGGTGGAAAGCCAGGATTCGATCGTTATGCATATCCGTCTTGCGGAAAAAGACCGCGGGGCAGTGATCGGCCTTAACGGGCGCCGTATAAAAGCTTTGAAAGAGATCGTTCATATGGAAGGGTTCAAGACCGGCAAAAAGGTGCGTTTGGAAGTAATATGAGTTATTATCGTATCGGAATTATTGTTAAACCTCACGGTATTCGCGGTTATGTGAAGGTAAAATCCGAAACGGATTTTCCGGACCGTTTTTTTAGTGACAAAGATTTCACCGTAGAAACGTCAACCGGGTACCGCACATTTCAAGCCACTGATGTTCGTGTTCACGGCGGGGGCGGTTTTATCCTCAAATTAAAGGGCATTGAGTCTGCAAATGAGGCGGAATTGTTCCGTGGTTGTGAGATCGTCGTGGATGAGACCAAGCTGCATCCGCTTGAGAGCGATACATATTATATTCATGATATAATCGGATGTACCGTTTATGATGAAAAAAACACACTGATCGGTACGGTCAGCGATATTTTCCCGACAGGCAGTAATGACATTTATGTCGTTACCGATGCTGAAGGTAAGGAACATCTTGTGCCTGCCATCAAAGACATCGTCACGTCGGTGGATATACAAGCAAAACGTATCGAGATCACGGTGATCGAGGGACTGTTTTCATGAAAATAGACGTGCTGACGCTTTTTCCCGACATGTTTGAATCGCCGCTCAATGAGAGTATTCTCAAGAAAGCGCAGGAAAGCGGGCTTTTGTCCGTATCCGTTCATAATATTAGGGATTATGCCGAAGGACGTCATCAGGTGACCGATTTCGCGCCGTACGGCGGCGGAGCCGGGCTTGTCATGAAACCTGAGCCTATCGTAGCTGCGATCGAAGATATTCAAGACGGGCATCACCGTATTCTTCTTACACCGCGAGGCAAACCGCTTACGCATAAACGTGTTTGCGAACTTGCTAAAAAAGGATCGCTTTTGTTGTTATGCGGGCGATACGAAGGTGTGGATGAACGCGTGACACAATTGGTCATCGATGAAGAGATATCTATCGGTGATTTTGTGGTGACCGGCGGCGAACTTCCTGCAATGATGCTCATTGACGCAGTGACCAGGCATGTGCCCGGTGTGCTCGGTAACGAAGAATCTATTGCAGAGGAAAGTTTTTCTCAGCCGATGCTTGAATATCCGCAATACACGCGCCCTGCAGAATTCAGGGGATTGACCGTGCCGGATGTATTATGTTCGGGCGATCATGAAGCTGTTGCTGAATGGCGCAGACTTCAGGCACTGGAAAAGACAAAACAGGTGCGCCCGGAGCTTATCGGAGCGTATCCAGTATATACCGGGCTTGTGCATTATCCGGTATATGATAAAAACCATACCGTTGTGGCTACATCCATAACACCGATCGACCTGCACGATATTTCGCGGTCTTCCCGTACCTACGGCATACAGGGCGTGTATATCATTTCACCTACCCCGTTACAGAACCGTATCGCACAGGAGATGCTTGATTTTTGGCAGGAAGGATTCGGGGCTGAATACAACAAGACGCGTGCCGATGCTTTGGCGATCATGCATATCACCGAAGATATCGATTCGGCAATTCGTCATATTGAAGAGACAACCGGCAAAAGACCGCAGTTGTGGGTGACCAGCGCTAAGTTCAGTAACGATTCGGTGGAATACGGGGAAGCACGGCAATTGCTTGCTGACAATCCGGAGCAGCCGATCTTATTGTTGTTCGGCACCGGATGGGGACTTATAGAAGAAGTGATCGAACGGGCAGATGTGCGTTTGGGCGCCATCACGTGTCCGTTAAGCGACTATAATCATTTGTCGGTACGCAGCGCGGCTGCGATCATACTCGACAGACTGTTAGGAAATGGGAGGTATATATGAATCCTATTATTCGTCAACTTGAGAACGAAAATTTACGTAACGACCTGCCGCTTGTCAAGGTGGGCGATACGGTGCGCGTGAACATGAAGATCAAGGAAGGCAACAAAGAACGTATCCAGGCGTTTGAAGGCCTCGTATTGAAGAAAAAAGGCAGCGGGATCCGCTACAACATCACCGTGCGCCACGTGATCGGCCGTATCGGCGTTGAGAGAACGTTTCTTATGAATTCGCCGCTTATCGCAAGCATCGAAGTGAAACGCAGCTCACGCGTACGCCGTGCAAAATTGTATTATATGCGTGAACGTTTCGGTAAGTCAGCTCGTTTGAAAGAGGTTCGTGAGGACTAAATAAATCACCCCGCTTCGGCGGGGTATTTATCCCATGAATACTCTCATCGAATTTGACCGTTCGCTTATTACCGGTGATCCCGGCAAGCGGTTTGTAGCAGGCTTTGATGAAGCAGGCCGCGGCCCTTTGGCAGGTCCGTTGTCGGTAGCAGTATATATCGCTGACCCGTTCGGTGATATGGTCGATGGGGTGAATGACTCGAAGAAACTTTCAGCAAAGGATCGCGAACAGTTGTTCAGTTTGCTCACGCTGAAAGCTTTATATTGGAAGCAAATGTTCATAGACCCCGAAGAGATCGATAAACTGAATATCTATCGTGCTACACAGACCGCAATGGAACGCTTGTGTTTTGATATCCCCGAGCAATTTCGTCGAGATTGCGTAGTGATCACTGATGCCATGCCCCTTCGCGGAACAACAAACACACTGGCAGTTGTGAAGGCCGATGCGCGGTCATACAGTGTGGCTGCCGCTTCGGTGATCGCAAAAGTGTTGCGTGACAAAAGAATGCAGGAATTAGCGCAGCAGTACCCGGATTACGGTTTTGAACAACATAAAGGTTATCCTACACCCGGTCATTTGGCTGTCTTACGAAAGATCGGGCCGACACCTGTCCACAGGATGTCGTATGCGCCCGTTAGAGATGCGTTGCAAAACAATGAACGGACTTTATTTCCACCTGATAGGTAAAGGCGGTGCATTATGAGATATGTGATCATACTGTGTATGGCTCTGGCCATTATGTCCTGCGGAAAAAGAGAGACAAAGTTTACGACCTTCGGCAAGGAATACGATGTGATCCTTTTTGCCGACAAACAATTCAAAAACAACAATGAAGATCTACTATCCCGCACGATCGGTAAGCCGGTCTTCTATACGCATACCGAAGATGTGTATTCCATATTGGAACGGGATATAAGCGAGTTCAACCGCTATTACAAATACAAAAATATTTTATTTATCGATGATGTCGAGACGGAAGACCCTGTGACGGTATTTTTGACCGACATGTTGGGAAAACAGCAGATCGCTGATGTTACGGGTGTCTCGATCGTTCACAAGGAAGGCGTATGGCTTAAAAATCAGAATGTTATTTTCATTCTGGTGCGCGGCGACCGTTTTACAAAGAATACCTATACCGATGCTATCAAGAAAGCTCATGAGATCCTCGACAACTATGTCGGCAATCGCCTTATAGAGCAATTGAAGAAAGAGCATACGGTCAAAAATATTACCCAGGATATTCAAAAAAAATTCGGTTATGAATTATTTCTGCCGTATCCGTTTGCAAAATATAAAGAAGCGGAACATTTCTACGGCATCGTAGCCCGTTCACCGGACCGTCATATCTCACTTTCACGCTGGCCGTATACCGATACGAATGTCACGATCACCTCGCTCATTGCGTTGCGAAATCAGATGGCAAAGGAATATTACGGCGGAGATACGGTCAATATCCAAATCTTTGATTGGCAGAAAGAAGATAAGACCGTCCAGTACCAATGCGGCTTTGAACGGTCATCTGTCAACGGCACAACGGTGTATCGTTTACAGGGATTATGGGAAAACACCGCCAACGGCGGAACGTTCATCACCTATGCATGGTTAAAGGACAACAATATCTATTTACTCGACACATTCCTTTTTTATCCGAGCGGGCGCAAATGGCCGCACATGAACAAACTTGATCTCATATTGAAGGAAAGCCTCAACAGGGCGTTTTCATCAACACAAAAATAACGGAGGTACACCGTGCGTTGGTTCCTTTTTTTAACACTTGCGCTGTCGTGCGGCGGTATGCTTCATGCGGCCGATAAAGACACACTTCTTTTCGAGAGCAGGTATCCGTATCTGTTTATGCAGATGCTCGATCTTCCTGAGGCCTCACGTTTGTCGCTTGCCGATGATAACTACGGCGAGATATTTGAATGGGAGCGCCCATTTCATGACTTGTTGTTTCGTTCCTCAGCAGACGAAGGCGTAACGGCTCGCGGGTTCATCTGGCTATATGATAGTGATGTGTTTTTCGGCAGAGGGCAATTTCCTGAAGCGCGCCGTGACCCCCTCCGTGAAGGCAACAATTACAACCGTACGCTTAACAACGACCTCATGCAAAGCGATGATTATGTTTATCGTGAAGGCGTAGTGCGAGGGCAGCTCGACCTTACATTCAAACGGTCGTTCGAAAAAGGCATATTGGATGCCGAGCTTACCGTGATCACCGGCGAGAATTTTTCCGCAGAGGGAACAGCGCTCAAATTCGGCCATATCGCCTATGATTACAATGATAAATGGCATTTCCGTATCGGTGAAGTGCATCCGTATTTCGATCCATTCACATTGAATAAAAAAGACACGCCGGTTCCCGGATTTGAAATGTCTACAACGATCGCAGGGGCTGAATTCTATTTTGTAGCAGGACGGCCGGACTTTCCGCTGGAATTTTCCAACAATAAAACGGAAGAGATCGTGCTTACCGCTTCATCGTGGAGCAGCGGAGACGTGATACATCACTTTCCACAACCGTATAATATGTTTGAGACCGCTGCAGTGCCGGTGCGTGTATACCGCCATTCGCTTTCAAGCGGGTTGATCTCGATAGAAGATATAACATCGTTATGTACGATCACTTATGCCGATGTGATCATTCCGCGATCCGTTGTGACTGAAGACACGCAGAAGATCGTCATCGAAGCGGGTAAAAGCGGACTAAGTTCGGAACAGACGATGTATCTCAATGCTTTTCAACTGGTACATACCTATGAATTTTCCGGCATGTCGGTGACTGCCGCGCTTGCCTATGTGGACCTGCATAACGACACGCATTCGGCGGAGAATATACAAGGCCTGATTGGGCCGATGGATTCCAATATTTGGAGTTTCCGCACGCAGATGATCAAAGGGAAATTTACTGCCGAAGGGCAATGTGCGATCTCTAAATTCACGCCGGACGATGATATTTTCAACAAGCGTGAGGTCGATGCATTTTATAAAGCGGCCATTCTTTACGGTACTGAAAAAGACATCGTCTCATTTCATGCCGGGTATCATTACTTCGGCGCCGATTATCTGCCGAATGTGCTTACCTTGCGGGATGCATGGAAGATACAACAGGATGCCGATGCCGATTTTGCCTGGGATTATGAATCCGACGCAATGCCCGGAGCTGAGACCATTACGGCAGGTATTACCGTGAATGCGCTTACGGTTCACTCGCTAACGGTTCGTTATACCGACGATCTTGAAAGCACGTATTTACAACATTCATTTGCAGCCGATTATGATCCGCTGTACATCCCGTATTACGGCACAGAAAGTAACGGGTTGAATATATACGGGCCGGGTATTGATGACGGCAGGAAAAAATTAAACATTACCTTATCCGAGACATATAAATGGCTCACGCTATCGGCTGCATACGACACCGACTGTGATGCTACGATGATCGTTACGCAGAAAGAGCGTGATGAGCGGTCATGGACATTTGGCGCTGTGGCCCGCACGACACCCGTTGATGTAAGTATTTCCTATATCACCGCAGACAGACGTATGGATTTTGATCCTCGTGCCGAGCAGTTTATCGTGAACGATACCGACGATACGCTGAAGGCAAGCGTGAAGTATCACTATGGTATGCAGATCACTGATCCGATGTGGGTGAAGCTGATCGGCACCATAGATTACACAGCCGATGCTGATACGCTGTATGACAACCGTGCCTTGCCGTTTAAACGTGTGATCGCCGATGCCGATGTAACCGGCGAAGATGTGTTCCGTCACAACGGCGGTGTTTACGGATATTACACGGTCAACACGGCGAGTTATTTCTGCGTATTTTATGTGCTTGATATATACAGGGCGGGTAATATATATTCAACCGACCGCATGGATTATTTCCGCTACAATCGCGGTGTGAAGTTCATAACCACATTCGGGATCCCCGATGCGTATTTTTGCGCTTTCTATGATGAAGACGTGACGGCATTTTCCGATATGAC
>CAZIJP010000068.1:0-14075 GCA_964539615.1 uncultured bacterium | reverse complement strand
TTTTTGTCCAGTTTTCCTCAAGGCGTAAACGCGGGATCGGTCGAAGCACATAAATAAATTGTTTTCTCGATTTCTCCATAGTCTACATCTCCTTCGGTTTTGCGCAGACCTTCTTACAAATAAATGCAGCAACAACCGTCTCAAGCATGCTGAGCGGTACGGCATACGGCAAAATACGTGTCGGCAAACTCCCGAGATTGAATGTTACGACCCACATCATTACAAAACCTGAAAACCATGCGATAAGCGATGTTTGAAAAAGAGAAAAACGACGGGAAAGAATGAAAATAACAATGGCAAAGACAATTCCCCATACGCCCCACAGCATACCGTTTATACCGGTTTCGGGAAACACAAGTCCCATATCCTGATAATGCTTTATCCAAAAGGACCTGAGCAGCAATTTATTACGAAAAAATTCGGAAGCATTGATCCATAATGCCGCAGCAAGTATTGCAACAATGATTTTATGTGTTATTCGCATAGTTTCCCTTCGCCTGTCGTTATTATTTTTTTACGGCAAACGTCTTTGCCATCTCACCGATCTCATAATAGGTCATATTATCGCTTTGGAAGAGATCTGCTGTGATAACATAATAAAATTCCGGCTGAAAAAAGACCCATAAACGGCGGTAACACGGCTTCCCGTCAGAATTGGTATAATCCAGATCGGTATAATACGCATTTATCCCGTTGATATTTAGCAAAACAATCGCATCCTCCAGCCGCTCATTCACCGTAACTTGCTTTTTAAATTCTTGCACCAGCATTTGCGCAACCCAATGAGCGCGGGTGTGGTCTTTGATCGGTAAAAAATCTTTATGATACCAACCCGGGCTTACTGTAATTAGCGCGTTGGTTTTTGTTAACGTAATGACCGGCACCGTGGCGGTTGAGTCATACGCTATACCCCAGGCAGGCGGATATTTAAATGTGAACGGGAAATACGATGCCGTGGATGTAAACGTTTTCCATTCAACAGCATATAGGACTATGGCAACCATGATACACAAAAAAAGGCTAATGTTTTTTTTCATATCATCCTCCGTACTATATTATATTTTATTCAACGGTTTTGTCATACGCCGCATGATCGTCGAGTATCCGCGATGCTCATAAAAACCGATCGCGTTCTCATTGAAATCCCATACCATGAAATCGACGGCGGTCGCTCCCTTTGATCGGCTCCATGCCTCCGCCTGTTCCATAAGCGCTGCACCGACACCCGATTGTCGGCAACGGCCCGTTACCGCAAGCGTATCAACAAATCCGATCGTTCGCGGAACCATAATAGGCACCGTACCGGTCGATCTGATCGCTATCTCGCAAAATCCGACGATCTCTCCATTCAAATCAGCTACAAAAAGTTCGTCTTTTTCTGTTCCAAACCGTGCGTAATACTCTGCGGTGCGGAACGGTTCTTCTGCCGATTTAAAAAAATCGGGGCGTGAAGAACGATGCATTGCATCGATCTCATCAAAAATGATATTAACTGCTTTTATGTCTTCGGATTTGAACGGGCGGATAATGATCATATCGCTCCTTAAGAAAAAAGCCCTGCTTTCACAGGGCATTCGGTATCACTTTATTTCTGTACTTCGTTGCCGCATTCGTTTTCGCGGCTGGTGAGTATTCCTAGGGCATGGGTGAGAACATGCTTTACCGAATGAAGGCTTTCATGGACGCCTTTCGGGCTGCCCGGGAGATTGAGAATGAGTGTTTTGTTCTTCACGCCGGCAACCGCACGTGAGAGGATCGACCGCGGCGTAGTAGTTGAAGTCTTCATACGGATATATTCGGGAATACCCGGCAATTCTTTGTCGATAAATTCAAGCGTTGCATCAGGTGTGATATCGCGGGGGCCGATCCCTGTTCCGCCTGTTGTGAATACGATATCGATTCCAAGATCTTCTACGCACAGTTTAAATTGCCGTAAAAGAGTGTCTTTTTCATCGGGGATTATGACATAATGCGCCAGTTCAAACCCGAGCTCCGCTATTACTATTTTGATCTCTTCATGGCTCTTGTCTACGCGTTCACCTTGAGACGCTTTATCGCTCATGGTGATTATCGCTGCTTTGTAACTATACATTATTACCTCCTCGTTTTGTCAACGCTTGATAATACAAGGAGAGCCGCTTTACGTCAAGCCGAATGATGTTCATTAAACACAGATCGTTATGATTTCTTCATATCGAATGACTCAGTTAAGATGAAAAAAATCCCCTCCCTGTTTTTCGGGAAGGGATAGGCGTTACAAACAGTACAGCGTTACGGTTTATCTGTTGAAAACATTGATGTTTTTGTACGGACCAAGTCGAATATCACAGGATACATTATCTTCAGGTATATAGATCGTCGCATAAAAAAATTCTTCATGCGTATTCTGTAATGTATTGCTTTCCCATTTTGAGCTTGATTCGGAAATATAATCACGGTGAATTATGCGTACCGGTACATTCATAACGCCATTGTCATCGGTCATTAACTCACTATCGACGGCAAGCACATCGCGGGCATTATCTGCAAGGATGACCTGAAACGATTTCTTTTTGGCACCCTCGCTGGAATACAATGATTTTTGATCGGTCTCATGCCAATCGGATTCCGTTTGACGCTCTTTCCCCGTTCTTCCTTCTTTGAAACATTCAACGACCAATGCCCCTGTACCGACGATCGCCAACGCCGGTAGCCATGCGGTCGGCTCATCTTCTTCATTGCGCCACGGGTCTGCAAGCCATTTGTCATGTTTTTCTTTATACAGTTTTGAAGCCTCTATCGAAAGCATGGTCCCGCCCACACCTACGCCGATAGGAATTATCGGTGCTTTTTGAAAGAGCGATTTATATTCTTCCTCTACCAATATGGACCGCTCAAGCTGTTCCACATAAATATTTTCCTTGATCTTCACAACGATCGTATCCGGTTCATAATGCCCTCTGAGCGAATATTCCATGCTGAGTTTGTCGTTACTCGGCTGATACTCATAATAGGTTGTTCGTTCCCGCCAATTACCGGGCAAGCATCCGTTGAGTAACAAAATGACACAGCAAATACACCATAAAAAGATCTTCATTCGTATTCCTCCCGTTTATAATAATACAAATAAAAAAATGATTTGTTCCCGTGCAAATTAACGGGTATGAATCGAGAAATAATCGACAATGATCTTATAATAATGCGTAAATTCTTCCGGGGTCATAACAAACGTTCGTGCGTCACCCTGTTGAAGAGAGTCGATAAATGCATGCAGATCGCCCGAATAGATCCCGTTGCGGCAGCGTTCACACGAAAAAGCGCCCATGTTTGGGTTGAAATAGGTCAGCGCTTCACCGCCTCCGCAGGCGCACCGTTGCTCAACGCTAAACGGCCAGCCGAGCGCTTCCGCCATCTTCACGAGAAAATACATCACAGCCTTCGCGTCTTTTTCTTGTTTTATACCTTTCATCATGATATCAAATGCGGCGAAAATATCCGCATGCGGTTCGCGTTCAGGCACCATACGTCGGATCAATGCCGCAATTTCTCCGACCTGCTCAAATGAAGCAAGCCGTTGCGTGATATAAAATGAATCGGTAATCAGATCGGCGGAACGCATGGTCTGTATCTCAGCCATTTCATTGTAACGAAAAACTACCGATATTTTACTGAAGACCTCAAGCGTGCCTAAAAACGGACTTTTCTCGCCCCGCGCTCCTTTGGCCATGAATGACATGCGTCCGAAACGTTCGGTAAGAATATCGAGTATGTACGAGGTATTGCGAAAAATGGTCTTCCTGAGAATATACCCATCGGTCTTTTCAATCATGGCCGATCAATCCGGCAACTTCTCCGGCAATAGGCACATCCGCTTCGCACCATTCCAGCAATCCCAACTCGCGCCGCGAGCACCACCAGAGCTCAGCATGTTCGTGAAGCACGATCCTATCGGAGCGTAATTCACATAAAAAGGGGATGAGGTCTATTATAAAATGTTTATACTGGTGATGGACGGGTTTCAATGGGCGGATAATCCTTATTTCCGAATGCAGTTCTTCTTTGATCTCGCGTTCAAGAGCACGTTCGTCGGATTCCCCGTCATGCACTTTTCCCCCGGGAAACTCCCATAATAACGGCATTTTCATGTCTTTGCTCCGCCGTACGGCAAGCGCTTTTCCGTGACGTATGATCACGGCGCATACAACTCTGATCGTTGGGATTACATGCATAAAATCGGCGTTCACACGACTCGGCGCGGGATCGTTTTCCCGAGCGCACAGTCAATGATCGATTCTGCCGCCATCTTGCTCATGAGATTACGAGCATAGCTTGAACCGCTGCCGATATGCGGCAGGAGCACCACATTTTCCAATGTCATGAGTTTTTCGCAGATCGTCGGTTCAAATTCATACACATCAAGCCCGGCTCCGGCTACTTTTCCGGATATGAGCGCTTCGGCAAGATCGTCTTCTTTGATGACGGGTCCGCGCCCGGTATTGATGATATACGCTCCGTCTTTCATGCGGGCAAATGTTGATGCGGTAAAGAGGTGTTTTGTTTCCGGCGTAAGCGGTGAATGAATGGAGACCACATCGCTTTCTGCGACCAATCGCTCAAACGTCACATACTCCGCATCATAGTTCTTCTCAATTTCAGATGGTAATCTGTTGCGGTTGTGGTAGATGATTTTCATACCAAACGCCGCGCACTTTGCCGCAAACGACTGCCCGATACGGCCCATTCCGAGAATCCCCGCCGTTTTCCCGGCAAGCTCTTCGCCGACAAGCAATCCCGGCCGCCAACCGATGAATTTCCCCGCACGGGTAAATCGGTCGCCTTCCGCGATACGGCGCATGACCGATATCATCAGCGCAAAAGCAATTTCAGCCGTGGAATTGGTAAGAGCATCAGGCGTGTTTGTGACCGCTATGTTTTTGGAATGCGCATACTCCGTATCAATATTGTTGTAGCCGACTGCGTAGTTTGCGATGATCCGAAGATCGGGGCCGCAGGCATCGATCGTTTCTTTATCCACTGCATCATACAGCATCGAAAGGATACCGAATGCCCCTGCGCAGTATTTTTTATAATCGTCTTTGGAAAACGGTTTATCGCTCGGATTTACGGTCACATCAAAATGCTTTTTCAGCATCTCTATCGCCGGCCCGGGTATAGTGTAGGTGATGACCACTTTTTTCATACTTGCTCCTTAATATTTTTTACCGGTACAATAGTTTTGCCGCCGCACTCTTGCTCTATCGTTTATTTCAGAGAAGGGGCGTTTGATGTACATAGGCGTTTAATTCAGAATCATTATAACAATTGTTACTCTTATTCATTCCGGCTGTTCTTCCCGCAATTCTTCATCACCGACCCACAGCTCCAATAATTCATTGCGTTCTTTTTCAGGCAAGAGCCACTGTTCCGGTTTGAGCTGTTTTTCACAGTAATCCCTCACGCTGTATGCGGTAATAGCTACGGAGACAGACACATTGAAACTCTGTGAAAACCCCCGCATCGGAATATAGAACACGCCGTCAGCCAGTTCATGCGACACTTCGGACACTCCGGCGCCTTCCTGTCCGAACAAAAAAGCCGTCTTCTGGGGAAATTCCATTTTATTCAACGGCACTTCATCAGGCTGCGGTTCGGCAATAAGCACACGATAACCCTCCTGTTTCAAGCGGGTGATGCAATCCCTCACATCTTCTACCTGACGGACATTCATCCATTTATGCACACCACGGGTAACGTCCTTATTGAGTCGAAAAGAATTTTTACCCATAATGATATAAACATCCTGAAAACCGCATCCGTCGATACTTCTGATACCGGCGCTGATATTGTGGGGATCATAAAAGTTTTCGAAAATAAATGTGAAATACCTGCTTCTCTGGTTCACTACCGATCGTAATCGTTCCAGACGGCGCAGTATCATGGATTATTTCAGAAGTTTTTCCATTTCAAGCAATGATGAATACAATTCGCCGGTTGTAGGTGCACCGCGCAAACGGGTCATATTATTCGCTTCAGAAACGATATACGACAGTTTAGCGAGAATATTCACATGCTCGAACGGATTATCGGCATCAGATATGAACATAAAGATCAAATGAACGGGCTCACCGTCCAACGCTTCATACCAGACATCTTTTTTTGCATTCAAAACGGCTAACGTCGTTTTCCCCCAACCTTTGATACGGCCGTGAGGAACGGCGATACCGAATCCGATACCTGTACTGATCTTATTTTCGCGGTCATATACGGCAGCGCTGATCGTCATTTTATCGTTACCGGTCTTTAAGGCAATTGAATCGATCAATTGATCCAATACGGCTTTTTTTGAAAGTTTCCGTTCCTCTATAAAGATAAGATCTCCGGTAAGTATCTCATTTAAGCGCATTGTTGCCTCCTTTATGACTTCATAATAGCAGACAACGGTGATTTTACAAGCAATTTTTCAGCGAGTTCTTCGCCGCGTCCCACCAAAACATGCGCCTCGTGAAAACTGAACATTCCGATATCATGCACATCCGGTTCGATAAGCAGGTCTATATCGGGATCATTGTGTAATAACGTAATGTAATATTGCGATGCATAAAATATTCGCACCAATATCTGTGTGATCGTAAGATTTGATTTTTCGGGATTGTATTGATCGAAAAACTGGTACATGGTCATAAAGCGTTCCGACCAGAACTTTTTGTTCTCTCGTGAGAATACCACTTTATTGAGCATCACCGACTCAAGGCGTTCTTCAACGGAACGGAATCGTGCTTTTTTCTCTTCTTCATAATGTGACGGTTCAATGCCCATAAAACACCGGTCTTCCTCGAACGGATTCTTTTTTAATACATTCACGGCTATGACATGACGTGCGCCAAGTTCACGGGCAACATTTACGGGCAACGGATTTACCGCACCGCCATCCACAAATTCACGCTCGCCGTATCTAAGCGGGGGAAACACCAGTGGGATGGACATGCTCGCCATCATCGCATATGCCAGGTCACCGCTTGTCAATACACATTCCTGTTGGCGTATCATATCGAAGGTCACCGCCGCAAATTTCACCGGTAATTTTTCGATCTCTCTATCGCCCACCAATTCGCGGAAAAACCTGAGAATATTATCGCCTTTGATAAATCCCGTCCGTGAAAAAGACGGTAAAAAAAGTTTGGTAAACATTTTCCAATTAAAATTGTGTGCGATATCATCCAATTCGTCAACCGATATGCCGCTACAATACAACCCGCCTAATATTGCGCCTATACTGGTGCCGACCACAAGATCAGGCTTGATACCGTGCCGTTCCAGAGTTCTCAGGACACCGATATGCGCAAATCCCAAAGCACCGCCGCCGCCAAGCACCAAAGCTATGTTAGGCCGGTTTTTACGGGAATTTGCGGCATGACTGTTGTCCATAATTACAGGTCTTTGATGTCCAGCACATCGCCGTCAGGGAAAAAGATCGAGAACATCGTATCTTTGATCTTTGCGGCAACTTCAGTAGGCGGTAACAACGCGCTGGCTTTATAGTATTCGATGAATTTTCCTACTTCGCTAAAATTTTCCTTAGATTGTTTGCGTATGTTCTTCTGAATATCAGTATCCAGGATCCCCGGGGCTATGGCCATCACCTTCACGCCATTATCACCGTGAAGCTCCTGTTGTTCAACAGAGGCGATCTGTGTGAGCATATTCAAGGCGGCCTTTGCCGGGCAATAGCCGCTCCATCCGTAATACGGACGTTTTGCAGCGCCGGAGGTGATATTGATGATACGCTTATCGCAACTCATACGCTCTGATAAACGAATGAAGGCATTGACAAAAAGCAACGGTACGGTGAAGTTTACGGTAATGGCCTGCGTAAGATCGCTTGCGCTCACTTTTCCAAGAGGACCAAGCGGCTCGATCGTAGCAGCATTATTAATGAATCCGATGAATTCGGGTTTGTTTATTGAAGAAAAAACAGAGCTCATAATCTTTTCAGGGTCGGTATCGGCAAAATCCGCACTGTATGTGAATACTGTACTGAGAGAACCGTCAGGAAATACGGTCTCCTTTGTCAACGATCTGGAGATCAGATGCAGGGTCGTTTCGGTATTATCAAAAGCCTCTGCAAGCGCTTTTCCCAAACCGCGGGAGGCGCCGGTAATGATCACATGTTGCATTGTCATCCGCCTTCTTCATTCATTGCCAGTAGTTTCGCCAATTTCCGTAATGCGCGTTTCTCGATCTGTGATACACGCTGTTTTGAAATATGCATTTTCTCGCCTATCTCATTCAGAGGAGTGGGGCTGCTGTCATACATTCCGTACCGGAAGGCCAATACTTCCTGCTCGCGTTCGTCCAGCATGCTCATTGCCTCGGCCAATTGCGTCACTAATTCCTCTTTCATCATCTGCGTGTAGGCGTCATCCACCGTATCCGACTGCGGCGAATAATCATTTATCATGTCGTTGTATTCTTCTTCGCTGAACGTGGGCTTGTGAAATAACGTCGCAAGAATGCTGAGCGTATATGAATCAAGCTGGAGTTCTTTTTTCAACGTTTCTTCATCCATCGTCTCGCCGTTCTCGTTGCTGCGGATCAATTTTTTATATTTCAGATATTTATGGAACAAGCGGTCGGAAAATTTCAATGCTGTAGAATTTTTATAGAGATATTCCTGGATATAATGTTTTATCCAATATGTGGCATACGTTGAGAACCGAACATTTTTGCTGATATCAAATTTCTCAACTCCGAGAATAAGGCCGATATTGCCCTCTTCGATCAGGTCCTGCAATAGCGACTGATTATCCCGGTTTATGTAACGACGAGCGATGTTGATGACCAGCCTGAGGTTTGACCTGATTATGATATTGCGCGTCTTTTCATCACGTTTTTGAGCAAATTGCGTAAAGATCTCTTTTTCTTCTTCAGCGGTCAGTACCGGATATTTGTTTATCTCATATATATAATAGTCAAGCAGTGAAGTTGCAGACACATCTTTTCGATGAGGCATTCTGTTGACGATGTAATGAAAGGCCTGATGATAATATTCCGGAGGAATATCCAAGCGTTCGATCACAGCGGGTACTTGATCAATGGAAAGCGAATCGTAATTGATCTCCGCTTTGTTCAATAATGCTTCAATATTCATATAAACGCTGTATGGTAAAATCCGAGTAATCCGGATTATACGGCACTTCTTTTACTGTCATCCGTGTCACCAAACCGCAACGCCCTTTCTCGGTTATATATGCTATGAAATCACGCACATCAGGTATGGGACCGAATGCTTCCACATATACGCTGCCGTCGTTCATGTTGCTGACAAAACCGTTCACACCGAAATCATGAGCCGCTTCGCGAGTGAAGAATCGAAACCCGACACCCTGTACATGCCCTTCGATCGTAACGATCATGCCGGTCATAGCTGCCGTCATAAGCTCTACTTCCTCCATCTTGCTTACTATACCATAGAACGGAAAATGTGACAATCGGAAAACATTGTGTGGTACATCACGGTACAGAAATACAACAAAACTGCAGCATAATAATCCGGTTATGAATAAGCGGTATAGATGAATGAGATTACGGCCGTTTAAACCACGACGGATAATTATCATCGGCAGAGTTGACGGTAATACGCGTTTGTCCGCTGCCGTCGATATTCATGATATATATCTCGCGATTACCATCACGCTCGCTGGGAAATACGATCTTGGTACTGTCCGGAGAAAAGTCGGGATAATAATCGATCGCCGCATTGTCGGTAAGACGTGTTTGGTTGCCGCCGTCAGCGTTCATACAATAGACATCCCAGTTCCCTGCCGAGCGGTTGCTTACAAATACTATCTTTGAACCGTCGGCTGAATATGCCGGGTAATAATCGCTTGATGCATTATTGGTTAAGCGTACAGGATCACCGCCGGTTATCGTAATCGTGTAGATCTCATAATTACCGTCACGCATACTGGTAAAAATGATCGTTGTCCCATCCGGGGAAAATGAAGGATTAAAATCGGTCACGTCATTGAATGTCAGTTGCGTCACACCGGTTCCGTCTGAATTCATTGTGTAAATCTCCCATTCGCCGTCACGGTCACTGGCAAAAACTACGCGCTCGCCGTCAGGTGAAAATGACGGAAAATAATCACTTGCTGAATTGTTGGTTATATTTACCTGGTTTGAACCGTCTGCATTCATAATTAAAATATCATTATTGCCGGAACGATCGCTTGAAAAAATGATCGATGAACCATCGGGAGAATAGGAAGGATTTCCGTCAAAAGCAGTATTATCGGTTAGTCGCTCTTGCTGACTCCCATCAGAATTCATAACATATATCTCTTCATTGCCGTCACGCGAACTGGAATAAATTATTTTTTCCGCAGGTACAGGTTCCGGATTGGTACTTGTTTTTGCACATCCCGACAAACTCAACAGCAATCCGCTCACGACAACGCATACGTATATATAATTCACGCCATACTCCCTTTTTTCAAAAAAGTATACCACATAGTTTAATTATCGCAAGCATTATTGCCATTATATTAATGAACATAATTATGCCTGTCCGGTAACGGCAGATATGTTTTTGTTTGTATGTGATACGACAGAAAGCAAAACCCCGGTCGTAATCATGAAAGCGTGAATGACTTGCACTTCATACGGTATAAATGTAATTTGTAACATCGATTATGTAAAACAACCGCATCTGACTGGTATAGATTTTGTAACCGGAGTATATTCCAATCAGGAAAAAGGAGTCAGCGTGAACGGTAAAAAAACAATACATAATCATCCTGTCCTCAACCGCAGGAATTCCGTATTGTTTGGCTACGGCAGCTTCAGTACTTGTCTATCGGAAATCTCCTTGTTGAATCTTTTGGTTTTGGCGTACTGCCGTGCATACTGTTTACGACCGTTTTCCTATCCGTATGTTGACTATGCTGCGTACGGCATATAAAAGAAAGTACGCAAAGGCGTTCTACATGCCAGCCTCACCATGCCGAAAATACGGGGATTCTCCCCGTATTTTTCTTTTTATTTTTTCTTAACCGCTTCCTTTTTGTCTTTCATGTCGAGCACTGCGCCGGCCTTCACGCCGAAAGTTGAAACGGTGATCTCATCGATACCCAAAAGATCACATAACAGTTGTACAAGCAGCATACCGGCATAGATCGTATCTTTTCTTGTCGGGTTCAGGCCACTCGGCAGGTCATTTTCGATCGCCATGGCTGGGTAAAGCCGTACAAGCTCGTCAAGCGCCGGTTTTCGGATCATAAGGCCGTTTTGACTGCTTTTCAACGGAAGATCATTGGTGATCCGCGCGATATTTTTAAATGTGCCGGATACTCCGATCACACGCGATCCCCGAAACTTATCCGCAATAGGCTCAAGATGCGAACGAAGATACGCGCGTAAAGCATTTACCGCTTCCTCAGTAAATCCGTTCTCAAAAAAAAGCTCCGTCATACGTACTACTCCCAGCGGAAAACCTGCACTAGCATTAAATAATCCGCCGGTACCGCGAGCAAGCTGCATACTGCCGCCGCCGATGTCCACAACCGTGATGTCGTGACGAGCCAATTCCAGGGAATAAACGGCCCCAATATAAGCAAATCGGGCTTCGTCTTCATGTGTGATGATACAAACATCAATGCCTGTTTCTTTGTATATTTTCTTAACGATATCTTTCCCGTTGGTAGCTTCACGCATAGCGCTAGTGGCAATGGCGCGTATATCCGCAGTAAAAAGATCGGCGATGATCTTAAAATCCTTCATCATCTTCACGACTTTTTTTACAACCGCATCTTTGATATAGACCTTACCGTTTTTTATTATCTGATTCTCCTTCGAAGCCAGGCGCACCGTTTTGTCATATCGCACAAGCAATCCGATATCACCTTTTCGGACCTTATAAATAACGATGTGAATAGAGTTGGAACCGATATCAATGCACGCAAGGTTCATATATGGCCTTCTCTCTCGTTAAACAAGTTTTTTAGCGATACACGGTGTGATATATCCGTCAATGACAGCGGAAAATCCTGTTTCCGTGAAATCAAGCGATATGAGATATACGCTGCTTTTCGCCACATCGGGAGCTTTTCCGCACCCCGTCATCTTTGCAATGAATTGTCCTAAAAACGGTTGATGACCGATAATATAAGCCCGTTTAAATTCCTTGTTATGTCGTAAAAATTCAATCAATGCATCGGTACGTGCGTCCGGTTTTAGTCCGTCGAACACAAGAAGCTCCTGTTTATACTTGATCTTTTTAGCAATCACTGCGGCTGTCTGAATAGCGCGGGTAAGAGGGCTGACTATGATCGCATCCGGTTTTC
Organism: uncultured bacterium; assembly: GCA_964539615.1. GTDB lineage: Bacteria > Macinerneyibacteriota > Macinerneyibacteria > Macinerneyibacteriales > CAYRFE01 > CAYRFE01. The sequence goes on along the minus strand of CAZIJP010000068.1, from coordinate 1,755 downwards.
CACCCAAGCGGGAAAGGATTTTTGCTAATTGCACGGTTTCTTTTTTCCCGGTATCAGTCAACACACGTGATTCATCATCATTACCGGCCTTAAGATCTTCAGATTCACCGTGTCGTATGAAAAACAATTTCATGGATCTCATCCCCTTTTCTTTTTTAATGGTTTAAGCACTTTCTTTTCCGGCGATTTTTCAGATAACAGCGTTTCTAACATACGAAAACTGTCATTTTCCCCTTTACCGATTCGTTTATACTCACCGTCTTGATGCAAGCGCCAACGGTTACAATCATCCTGCATTTGAAGATCAACGATGTTTTTCAGCAGTTTTTTCCCACTCTCCGCAAAAACAGGAAACATGATCTCCACACGACGATCAAGATTGCGTGTCATCATATCCGCGCTGGCACAATAAAACTCCTCGATGCCGCCATTCTGAAAATAATAGATACGCGCATGCTCCAAATATCGCCCAATGATGCTATGGACAGTGATGTTCTCACTCAACCCTTTTCCGCCGGGCCGCAGTATGCAAATGCCTCTCACGATCAGGTCGATCTTCACGCCTTTTTGCGAAGCCGTATAAAGTTCCTCACAAAGATCGCTATCTTCAAGAGAATTCATTTTCAGTATGATCTGTGCTTTCACACCTTTTTCAGCAAACACCGCTTCTCTCTGTATCAGGGCGGTCATTGTTTTTCTGAGCGTGAACGGCGAAACCGACCAGGATTGCCATGCCGTGGGGTATGAAAATCCGGTAAGAAGATTGAATAATACAGAAGCATCCGCGCCGAACGTTTTCTCTGCCGTAAACAAACTGATATCACAATAAAGAGACGCCGTCTTTTCGTTATAATTGCCGGTTGCGGTATGAATGTATTTCACGATCCCCTTTTTCTCACGTCGTATTATCAACAGACATTTGGCATGGGTTTTGACCCCCGACAGTCCGTACATCACATGAGCGCCGGCATCTTCCAATTCTTTTGCCCATGCGATATTGCGTTTCTCATCAAATCGCGCTTTAAGTTCGACCACCACGGATACCTGCTTGCCGCTCTCGGCGGCTTTTATCAATGCTTTAATAACGCCGGAATCATTGTTGGTGCGGTACAACGTTTGTTTCACCGCCAGCACATCGGGATCGGCCGCGGCAGCTTCGAGAAGTTCAACCACGGGAGCATACGATTGGTAGGGGTGATACAGCATGATGTCGCCTGAAGCGATCGTTTTAAAAATATCTTTCGTACGAAAGATCGACGGGTAATACTGTGTCGAAGAATCGTCTCGCAAATGTTGGCCGACAACCTTTGTATATACTTCCAGACAATCCTGCAGCATAAGCAGACCGTTCACCGGATAAAAAACTTCATCAGCGATCTCGTTCTTGGAGAGTATGATTTTTTTCACCGGGAGAGGCATTTCACCGCCTGTCATAATACGTACGATCGAGCGGGTATGAAGCCGCTTTATGACCGATTCGATCTCCGCCAGCAGGTCGGTGACATTTTCTTCTTCGATCTGAAGGTCGGTGTCGCGGGTAACATGAACCGGCGTAACGCTCTCTATCGTATACCCGGTATAGATCTGTGACAGTACTCCTGTTAGGGCGATCTCAAGCGGTACAAACACATTCTCTTCCGGCATAAGGAAACGTCCGAATATCTTCGTCGGTATTTCCATAAAGGAGACCGCTGTCTTTTCGATCCGGTCCGTCCGCTCCGCCGTTGCTTTCAGTTCTATGGCAATATACAATTT
>CAZIJP010000067.1:0-14279 GCA_964539615.1 uncultured bacterium | reverse complement strand
CGGATTGGGGATTTAATAAAACCGAATTTGACACCATAATATTAAAATATTCAGGTAAGCCGGAATTGACGCAAGCGAGTGCTAAGAATTTCAACGAAGAAGTTGCCGGAGGGTTTATTACAAAGGAAATTGTAACCGATATATTGAAAACGCCGGAGGGGAAAAATTTTGAAAAAGCAAAATAATACCGAATATTTGCATGACAGCGTTTCAGCTTCATTTGACGGCGAAAATATCGCGTTGCAAGTAAATAATAACATCGTTGTATATTTGAACGAGCGCACAATGGAGGCGCTTATGTCATATTACAACAGATTAAAAGGGGGCAAAAATGAAATTGTATGATCTTCAGTTGTCACTACAGGCGCTTGAAGAATTTACGCCGGGAACGCCGGAGGAACAAAAAGCGTTGTTTGATGCAATTAATGGTTTGCAGGTTGAATTAAATGATAAGGTTGACGCGATCGTTTCTACAATAAAAGATCTTGAAAGCGATATTGACGCAATTGCAACAGAGCAACGCCGGTTGGCCGAGCGTAAAAATTCGCTTGAAAACAGAAACGACAGCATACGTTATTTTTTAAAAGATTTTTTAAAATCCGTCAATATTGAAAAAGTAAAAACGGCGCGGTTCACTTGTAGCATAAAAAAGACACCGCCGAAATTAACTATCATTATAGAGGGCAAATTACCGATGCAATGCTACGAAACAAAAACCGTTGTAAATAATGATCTTGTAAAAACAATGGTAATTAATGGGTTGATTGACCCAAGTATTGCAAAGGTAACACAAAACGAAACCGTTTCGATCAGGTAGGCGGGCAATATGGCCAGACCATTTAAAACAACATGCGACTATTTTCCGCATTATACGGAACCGGGCAAAACGTTGTTTACCATTGAAAGAAAATACGGAAATGACGGGTATTCAGTTTTGTTCAAAACGTTTGAAATGATAGGCAAAGCAGATCATCATTTTATAGAGTTGAACAATCCGGGCGTACAAGAATATTTTACGGCGCGGTGCGGTTGCGATAATGCCATTGAAATAGTGCGTATGCTTGCGAACATGGGAACGTTTGATTTTACTTTATTACAAAAATTTAATGTGATTTATTCAGAGGCGTTTGTTAATAATTTAAAAAGTTTATACGCAAGGCGGGGCGTTTATGTATGCAGCAAAGCCGACATTGAAGATTATTGCATACAGAAATATGCAAACGGCGGTATAAATGACAGCAACAACGACATATTAAATTATATTAAATTAAATAAGAGTAAATTAAATAAGAGTACAGTTAATAAGACCGGTGCAACCGGCGATCATTCAGAAGAACAGGTACCGCCGTTTATTGAAATGGCAGGATCTGAAGAGGCAGAGGCAGAACAAAGCGAGGGAGATTATTTAGAAATGAATTACAAAAAAATTATTGCAGAGTATAACGAAAAATACGGCGATCTATTCGGCCGGGTTGAAGTGTTGAGCGATGCAAGGCGTAAAAAGTTAAAGATCTTAAATAACGAAATCGGGTTTGATAAAATTATACCGTTGTTTGAAAAGGCGCGGGCAAGTGATTTTTTACGCGGTAAAAACAACAGGGGTTGGACCGCAACGTTTGATTGGGTTATAAACCTAATAAATTGCGCTAAAATTTTATCAGGCAATTATGACAACAGGGGCGGGGGGCAAATGGCCGGCGGTAATGATTATATGAATTGAAAGGCGGGGCGCTATGATCTCGATTATGAGGGCGCGTTTAAATGAGTTGAGTTTACAAGAGCGCGAGCAATTTGATATAATGTATAATTCAGTTGGTGAAAATCGTATTATTGAGTTTAACAAATACGAAACCATTTTAAAAGAAATGCGATCATTGCGCGTCAAATTAAACGTTTTATCATTTATACCAGAGCGATATATTGACGCAACGCTTGAAACGTATACGCCAGACAGCGTTGACAGCGATGAATATGACAAAATCAAAAAGTATTCAGGCGAAATAGAAAAATACATTTCAAACGGCGTTGGTATAATGCTATCAGGTTCAAACGGAAACGGCAAAACGCATTTGCTTTTTTCATTGTTAAGAATTGGCGCGTTATACGGTCATAAGGTAATTGCAGTTGATTTTTCGCAAACAAAAAACGCAACGTTTGAGGACCGGGCGCAGATCATAGAGAAATCAAATGAATGCAAGATGATTGGAATTGACGATTTGAGGATTGAGGGCGCCAATGAGTACAACGTTGAGTTGTTTTTTTCAATAATGAATAATGCGTATAATAACAAAACGGCGCTAATAATAACTACGAATTTAGGAAAAACGGACATTGTAAAACGTTTCGGTAATTCAGTTTATAGCAGATTGCGCGAAATGGTAAACCCGGTTGTATTAATTGGCACAGATAAAAGGCAGGAAAAGAAAGGGGCAACACTATGAACACGATCACGTTGCAAGGTTGTAATTTGGGGAAAATTAACGATTTGAGAACAACGGCAAGCGGAAAAAAAACATGGAGTTTTACCGTCAGCGATCAAATAAGCGCCGACAAAACAAATTGGTTTAGGGTTGTATTATGGGAAGATTACGCGGTTAAAAAACACGAAGAAATCACGCAGAAAATGGCACAGAAAAAAGACGGCGAAAAGATCATAATTAACGCAACCGGGCGCATTATCATTGATGAATATAACGACAAGAACACCGGCGAAAAGAAAAAATCATATGACATCAATGTAAATTTTTTACAGGTGTTTATATGCAATAAGGCAACACCGGCGGGGGCCGGAGGCGCCGAAATGACAAGCGCAAACGTGCCAGACGAGGACAACCCATTTTTGAACAAATAATGATCTTACCGGGCGGGGCAACCCGCCCACAAAATAAGGAGTAAAAAAAATGGAAAAAAACAATAAACTTGCGGAAGTTGTAACAAATAGCGGAATTGAAACAGGGCGCGCGCAACAGGTACTTGATAACTTTATACCCTTTTTTGAACAGGTTGCTATTTGGGAAAAACAGGTAAAAGATCTTGTAATTACAGACATTACACAAACAAAAGAAATGGAACTTGCAGGGAAAGCGCGCAAGGCGTTGAAAGATATACGTTGTGATGCGGAAAACGCCAGAAAGAAATTGAAAGAGAAATCATTGCTTGAGGGGCGCTTTATTGACAGCGTTTATAATTTGGTTGAATGTTCTACAAAACCGCTTGAAAGCGAGTTGTTGGAAAAGGAAAAGTTTGTCGAGCGAATAGAAGAAAAGAAAAAAGCAGAATTAAAGGCCTGGAGGTTTGAAGCATTGAAACCATATACCGACACGCCGGAGATATACAACCTTGACAATATGACCGATGAAATATTTGAAATGTTACTTGATAAAGTAAAAGCGCAACATGAGGCATTGAAAGAACAGCAAGCGCGGGCAGATGCCGAGCGCATTGAAGCGGACCGCATTGAAGCGGAAAAGCGCCAAGCCATTGAAAAAGAAAACGAGCGCTTGAAATTTGAGGCAGAGATCAGGGCGCTTGAGCTTGAAGAAGAACGGAAAAAAGCAGAGGCAGAAAAAGAAAAACAGGCCGAAGCGTTGCGGATTGAAAAAGAAAAAGCAGACAAGGCACAACAGGAATTGAAAAAAATACAAGATCAAAAAGAAAAAGAAGAACGCGAAAAAAGAGAGGCAGAAATCAGGGCGCAAAATGCGGGCGATGCCGAAAAAATACTTGCATATATTACGGCGCTTGAAAACGAACCGATGCCAGCACTAAAAAGCGATCAGGCCGTAGGCATTGTAATGGAAATCAGAAATAGCTTGAGAATTGCAAAAAACGCGGTTGGCATGCTATGAATTTTAACATAACAGAAATTACAAAAGAGGGGGGCGTTTCACTTTTCAAAAAAAACGGCGATTACAACGTATACATAATGACATTGCATATAATGCAAAAATACCCGGAGGCGCGCAACAGTGATTTTGATTTAATACAATTGTTTTTTTGGGAGTATTTCAATGCAACGACATTGCTTGAAGTATCATTAATACATATACCGATTACATCAATTATACGATACCGGGCGTTGATACAATCAAAGGGGCAATATCCGGCCGTTGAAAGTATAAAAAAATGCAGATCAGATTTAGAAAGGAAAACGCGCCGGGAAATGAGCGCCGAAATACACCTTGACCGAGCGCACAACCGGAAGTTGTCAAAAATGGGTTTAGTAACAATACACAAAAGCGAGGCAGAAAAATGATAGTTTTACAAATGATCTTTATTGCAATAATTGGCATAACGTTGGGAATTATAGCGCAACGAATAATACAAAAGTGTATTTATTCGGACCATGACAGACGCGGGGCAAGCATTGGGGTAAATTTCATTTTAATACAATCGTTGTTTTTTATTTCAATAATACCTGGGTTGATCTTGTATAAAAGTTACTATGAAAAAAACAAGATCATTAATGATGCAATGATTACGGTATACAACACCGGTTACATTCAGGCGGTCATTGATACATCAAAAGACATTACAAACGTTTATGATTACCAAGCGTATATGTTTTCAAAATTAAATACTATAAGTGATGACGTAAAATTGAAAGGCAAGGTTGTAAAATGAACGAAACAAATATAATTGAAAAAAACGAAACCACCGGAACCGTTACAAATGACATAGTTGTAAAATTTATGAAAACGTGCGCGGTTGAAACGTGGAGAAAGAAAACGGAGGGGGCCGGCGCGTATGATATTTACAACCCGGCAGATGTTATAATACAACCCGGCGCCGTTGAAAAGATCAATACTTGCATGCGGTTGGAAATACCGCGAGGGTATGAAATAGAGATTTCGGCAAGATCATCAATTTCAATGAAAAAAATAATAATAACAGGCAAGATCGACAGCGATTACAGGGGCGAAGTTTTTTTAATTGTAATGAATTTGAACAATGAAAAAATACGTTTCATGGCGGGCGATAGAATAGCACAGGCAACATTGAGAAAAACGGAAAACATGACGTTTATTCAGGCGGGGGCGTTGAGCGTAACCGACAGGGGCGCCGGCGGGTTTGGTTCAACCGGTGCATAGTTGGTGCCAATTCTACAAAGAAAAAAACGAGGCGTAAAATGAAAACTAAAAAAGTAAAACTATCAGAGATCACACCGGCGCCGAACAACCCGCGCAAGATCACAAAAAAAGCGTTGGAACTGTTAAAAAATTCAATAAAAGAATTTCCCGAAATGGTTGGTTTGAGGCCAATTATTATTGACGAAAACAATATAATAATTGGCGGGAATATGCGCTACAAGGCAATGCAACAATTGGGGTATACAGAAACCGTTGTAATTATAGCGGACAGCTTGACCGAAGCGCAGAAAAAAGAATTTATGATTAAAGACAATGTTTCATTTGGTGTTTGGGATATGGAAACACTAGGCGAAACATTTACCGCCGAAGCGTTGAGCGGTTGGGGTTTAGATACCGATTTCAAAGACGTTGAGGAAATAAAAAACGAAATACTAAGCGAAACCGAGTATCAAGAAATTGCAAAAACAACCGCCGAGATCATTGAGGCATTGACAGACAAAGTTAATTACGTTGCACAAAAACACCCGGAAAAATTAAAAAACGCGCTTGCGGTAATAATTACAAACGGCGCCGGTAATAAATGCTTGATCTTGAGCGACCCGGAAACAGCCGACATTGTAAACGAACTTGAACGGCATGCAAGCGCCGGGATAAGATCACCACTTGAGAAATTATTTGAAATGAGGCAGTAAATGGAAATAACAAAAGCGATCATTGCCGATGCCGGCGCTATACATAAAAAAACTTGCATTGCATTCAGCGGGGGCGCGGATAGCACCGTATTACTTGACATAATTTACAGATACAGCGGAATAAAACCGCCGGTCATATTTGCCAATTCGCAAATGGAGTACCCAGAAACGATTGATCATATAAAAGCCGTTTGCGAAAAATACGGCGCAGATTTACACATTGCAAAAGCAGACAGAACGCCGGCAGAGCAATGGATCCGCGCCGGTTATGCAATGCTAGGAAAATTAGCCGGCAGGTTATGGACCGAAAAGCACCGCAACAACAATTTAGGTTTTCGAGTTGATTGCTCAAATTGTTGCCGGACCATGAAAATAATACCGGCGCGAAAACTTGCGGTAAAATTGGGTTGCAGTCTGCAGTTTACAGGGTTGCGGGGCGAGAGCGACGGAAGTATAAGAGGGTTGCGGGCAATAAAAGACGGCGCAATATATTACGCAAAACTTGATCACTTGACGATATGCAACGCATTGACCGGTTGGACTGATACAATGATAAGGCGATACATAAAAACGCACAATTTGCCGAACCACCCGGCGAGAGCGCGGGGCGCTATCAATATCGGTTGTATTGCATGCGGGGGCGGGGCGCAATTCGATACAAGCGCGTTTAGATTAATGCGGAAGTTATACCCGGCGCAATGGCGGGAGTATATCGTTGGCATGCAGTTGGGTTATGTAATATTGGCCATAAAATACAACCAACACATTGACAAGGTAAAAGAGGCCATTAAGCAGTTGGGCGGGTTGGAGAAGATTGCAAACGAGAGGCCGTTTATATTTGATTTTATAAGCAACACAATATTGCAGGGAATGAATAAGTAAAGGGGGATGAAATGATGTTTACCGGATTGTATAACGAACACAGATCCACCAGAGGAGGTATAACATGGCTTTTAGATGGTTATATTTGGCAAATAATAGTCTTGAATTACACGCTTTAGCTTGCAGGATTACTTGTCGTAATAAACTAATGATTTGCATGAGCGTAAGAAGAGGGATTGAATATCACACGCTATCGGAAATATACAAAGCCGTTATCATCAAGCACTACGAGAATGAGAGATACTGCAAATTCTGTAATAAAGAATATTGCACAGCAGAAGAACAACTTGAGGTATTCGAAAGAGTAAGGGCATGCGTTACAAACAATCACAAACATTGGGAAAGGGGATAATATGACAATACTTTATATCATTGCGGTCATTGTGGGTTTTCCGGCGTTGGATATTGCAATACATAAGATCATAGAAACGCGCCGGGCGAATAGGTTGAAAAAAATGATCACAGAAGTTGACGCCATGCGGGTAATGGCAAAAAATTATGACGGCGAAATATCCGTTGAAATGAAAGGCATTATTACACAAAAACAGCACTATGAACAACAGACAATGATCAAACAAAAAAAGATTGAAGAACTTGAAAAAGAAATTGCAAAAATGAAAAAGTATATTTCAGATAACGAGCGGGGCGCGTGGCTTGAAGATGATGCTTGTAAAATTGCCAAAGTTATGCGGGCAAGCGGTTGGATTTGCGAAAATGATTACTATAATACAATATTGGCATTGGCCGGGAGATACCCGCGAATTTTGAAAGTACTTGATACAACAAAGTTGAGAATGTATGAGGTTATTGCAATGGCGTTGCAAGTCGGCCGGCATGAACCGGCGAAGTTTGAACTTGAATTAAATGAGTATGCAGATTTTTTTTTACAAGCGGGCGAGGCGGTGCATGCCTCAATGACAGGTTACAGCGAGGCGTATGAGCCGACAATACCGCGCGAGAATGTTATAGCGCTTGAGAAGTTTATAGAAGATCACAAAGGCGTAAAATTGCCAGAGCCAGAATTGCGGACAATTAAAGGTTGAAAAATGTTTATACACAACGACAAATTGAAAGCAATGATTGACGATTACAAGCGCACCGGGTTAATTGGCGATGATCTTAAAATTGCAGTTTATACTATTTGCGCCGGGATTGGTAACAAACACCCGGCAGACGTAGACGGCGCGCTTGACGCCTATGAAAAAATTGTTTCGTGTAACGTTCTACAATCTATCGACACAACAAAGAACGTGCATAGTTATATTACAACGATCATTGTAAATTGTATAAGGAGTTATTACAGGCACAAAGGTTGCGAGCAACGCGCAATTAAGAGGTTGGCCGATGAAATAAATATTGAAAAAAGTATTTAACAGGTTTACACTATAAAAAGAAATGAGGCGCATATGATTAAACCTTGCGTTGAGTTTACAGTTATAACAAAGGAAAATTGCTATTCAGAGCGGGTTATGAGGCAATTTGCAGTATTGCCGGAAATATCAATTTCAATTTCATACTTCATTGACGCAATTGATTACGGCATACATTTATCATTGTTTGCGTGGACCGTATCAATATTTATTACAAAAGACATTAAAGAGAATGATTGAGGCCGAACCCATGAAACGCCATGTAAAAATTTATATGAAATTTTTTGGATATTGCAAAGACGATGTTATACCTTGCGAAATATGCAACGGCGTTTCGGTTGACGTACACCACATTGACGCGCGGGGCATGGGGGGCCGGCCAGATCACAGCGCCGATAAAATAGAGAATTTAATAGCGTTGTGCCGAGATCACCACGACACATACGGCGATGTTAAAGACATGAAACCATATTTACGAATGATACACCAAGCAACAATTGATGCAAAACAAGAGGGGGTTTTTTAAATGGGTAAAGGTTGTTACGGAACAAATGAAACCTTGACGCAAGAACGCCGGGAACAAATAACAAAAATACTTGAAGATATTGAGGCCGGCGCAACGATAACAAACGCATGCCGGTCCGTTAAACTATCGACAAGAACATTTTACAATTCAATTAATAAATTCGATGATTTGGCAAAAAGATTTTTTAACAGACCCGGCGCCGGCGTTGGTCAGTGTTGGCGCGCAAAAAGTAAAGCGTATATAAAGAAGGAAACCGAAGATCATGGCGCCGAAGTTGCCGAGCGTATGAATAGGTTGAAAGAGGCGGGCAAATTGTTATCAAAAATGAGCATTAAAGGTATTAATGGTAAACGATAACCGGAGGTAAAAAATGGAAGTAAAAAGAAAGATCATAGAAATCACAAAAATATTGCCGAACCCGGACAACCCGCGAACGATAAAAAAAGCACAGTTTGAGAAATTGAAAAAATCAATTATTGATTTTCCCGAAATGATAGGATTACGGCCAATTGTAGTTGATGATGCAATGATGATCTTAGGGGGCAACATGCGGTTGCGCGCGCTGCAAAGTTTGGGGTATAAAAAAGTTGAGGTATTAATTGCAGAGGGTTTGACGCCGGAACAAAAAAAAGAATTTATCATTAAAGACAACGTATCATTCGGTGATTGGGATAATGACATACTTGCAAATGTTTGGGAAGTTGAAGCGTTGAACGATTGGGGGTTGCATACGCCGGGCGGGGCAAGCGCATTCAATGCCGGCGATGATTTTAGCGATCTTGACAAACAGAACGAAGATCTTGAGGGGTTGCAAGATTACAGCATTATTATAACGATACCGGAAAAGCACCGCGAGGCAATTGAAGCGTATTTATTAAACGGCGAAACGGTCAATACAGATGTGGGGCGCGGGCGGGGGGTGATGCGTTTATGCGGATTGCTTTAATTAATACCGCGAATAATGAAAACTATGCACCGTTGTCATTAATGAAAATCGGCGCATGGCGTAAAAGCTTAGGAGATCATTGCAAAATATTCAATAATAAATTGCCGGCAGTAAATGAGTTTGACGAAATATGGATTACAACGCTATTTACGTTTGATATTTACAACGTATTGCGAATTGCAAAAGAGGCGCGCAAGCGGGCAAAGCGGGTTTGGGTTGGGGGTATCAGTGCGACATTACGGCCGGACATATTCGAACGCGAGGGGTTTGAGGTTCACAAGGGATTATTGCCGGAGGCCGAAGCGTTTGCGCCGGATTATACTTTACTTGATCACAAGCCGACATATTCAATAGTGCATACAAGCAGGGGTTGCGTAAGGGCATGCGGGTTTTGCATGGTAAGAATATTGGAACCGCAATTTGCCGGGCGCGATGATTGGGAAAAAGACATTTGCGCCGGAGTTGATAGGGTTCTTTTTTATGATAATAATTTTACGGCGAAACCCATTGATGAAATGAAAAAAGACGTTGCAAAAATAAAAGATCTTGTAAACCGCAAGATCATAAAAAAGATTGATTTCAACCAGGCACTTGATGCGCGATTAATGACCGATGAAATTGCCGACATATTGCAGGGCGTGCCGTTTGACCCGGTCCGGTTTGCTTTTGACGGCATGCAAGCCGATGGATATTTTCAAAACGCAATACGCAAAATGGCAGAGCGGGGCCATAGAAGCTTTTACAATTACGTATTATACAATTTTAAAGATACGCCCGCCGATTTATATTACAGGTTAAAAGAGCATGTAAATTTGCGTGAAGAACTAAACGCAAGATATGATACAAAAGGTTTTCAAGTTGTCGCGTTTCCGATGCGTTACCAACCCATACTTGAAGTTGACACCGGGCGAAATTACGTTGGCGATCATTGGACCGAAGAACAAAAAAAAGGGTTTATGAATATTCTTAACTGTTCGACAGTTGGCGGGCAGGTCAGCGTAACATCAATGCAAGAGTTTGTTTATTGGTTTGGCGCCGATGAAAAAGAATTTACAAGGTTGTTAAATTATCCGAGAATTGCAGAGTTATGCAAAAAGAAAAAAGGCGCGTTGCGTGAAAAAAGGTTGATAAAAAACGAGGCGAAAAGGTTGGCAAAAAATGAGGGTTAAAAATAACGACACAAATATTGCAACGGTTGAAAAGAATGCAAGCGGTTACTCAATTGGCCATTTGGTAAAACATAACGGCGTTGACCAGACCGACAGCACCGGCGCCAATTCAAACATACAAGCGGGCGCAATTCTACAAAAAGTAAAATGTATAAACTTAATTCAAGCAATGAGGCCTGAAAATCCGGTTGACATGCCAGAAGATTACGCGCGTGTGCCGGGAATTGTAAACGTGCATATTGACCGGTTCAATAAAAACATATGCGAAGAAACCGCCGGCGTAATGATTGAAACATTTAGGCAATATTATCAATGGGAACAATTGAGAAAATTCAGGCAAGCATACAAGCACAAATTGCCGGTTACATGCGAAAAGATCAGGCATATATTGAGCGAAAAGGACAGACCGCAAAAAATAAAGATCAGCGCTTGCATGATTGTAAAAAATGAGGCCCATGTATTGCACAATTGCCTTGATAGCATTGCCGGCAAGGTTGACGAATTGATTATAGTTGACACCGGGAGTACAGACGGAACCCAAGACATTGCAAGGCGCTATACTGATAAGGTTTACGAGTTTATTGAAACGCCGTTCAATTTCGCCAATGCAAGAAATAACAGCATACGCCGGGCAACAAATGATTGGGTGTTGATCATTGACGCCGATGAAGTTTTAAAGTTTACTACAAGCGACAGTTTGCAGAAGATCATTGAAAAAGCAATACGATTAGAAAAGGACACGATCAGAATTAAATTTTATGAGTATCACGAAACCGGCGCCCACAAATATGCGGGGTATTCAAATACTCGAATTATACGCCAGGATTATGTGAACATAACGTCAGCGGTCCACAACCAGATAAACGGCGCGTTGAACGAAAACAGTATTTATTATTGTAATGATCTTGAAATATACCACAGCGGGTATGATATGAAAAAAGAAAAAAGACAGCAACGAAACCAAGATCAAATAAACGCGCTACTAGTAGACATAAAAGACATTGAAGAAAAAGGTATTGATAATGTTCAGCCGGGATTATACGCATTGAAAAATTATTTACTAGGGAGGCATTTATTGATTGCTGGCGATCATGCGGGGGCAATGGTTCCGTTGAATATTGCGTATGATAAAAAACACAGGTTGCAGGATAATTTAAGAATTACAATAATTTCGTTGGTTGCATTGGCAATGATTGATTTACGCAAAGCGCCATACGAGCAATTTTTAGGATTAATTAAAGAGGCGCAAAACGAATTTGGCACAACCGACATTGTTGACTTGCAATATTACACATACTTGCGGGCGTTGCATGAGGGCAAGCACAAAGAAGCGTTACAGCATGCGAGGGCATACTTGCGCGGGTATGAAAAGGCGCTACTTGATACAAGCGAAATTGCATATACAACGGTTAACCCGGCGAGAAAAAAAGAGATCTTAGACTATATAAAAAGCAGGGCGGGGGCATGATGAAAAAAACACCAGAGGAAACCAAAAATCAAAAAGAGGTTAGGGAGAACAAAAAAGCGTTATTGATAGCATACGAGAAAAGTTTAGGCATTGTAACCGAAACATGCCGGTCCGTTGGAATAAGCCGGGTAACGTTTTATAATTATATGAAAGCGGACCCGAAGTTTAAAAAAGCAATTGACGATTTAGGCGAAATGCAGATTGATTACGTTGAGCATAGTTTACTAAAAAAAATAAAAGACGGCGATACAACAGCAATTATATTTTACTTGAAAACTAAAGGCCGGGCGCGCGGTTACGATGAACGCATAGGTATTGATTTTACAAAACAAATTGAGATTGTAAAACATAAAGAGTTAGCGGATATATGACAGCGCCGGGCGCAATATTTCAGCCGACACCGCGACAAATTGAAGCGTTGCGTTTATTCAAAAAAGATCGTAAAGACGTCAGCAAAAATATTATTTATACCGCATATTATGGCGGTAGCAGATCAGGCAAGACGCGGTTAATTTGCGAGATGTTTCATTTACTTGCAATGAAATACCCGGGCGCATGGTTTTTTATAGGCAGGAAATTCGCGAGCCATGCGGTTTTATCAATTTGGCTTGATACCTTAAAAAAAGTAATTGCGCCGGACATGAATGCAATTGCCGACATTAACAACCAAAAAACATTTATAAAATACCGTAATGGTTCGATGATCTTCGTTGACGGCTTAGACCAAGCCGACCGAGTAGAGAAAATACTAGGGCGCGAGTACGTTGGCATATTCTTAAATGAGGCGAGCCAGATTGCGTACCCAACCGTTGAGATATTACAAACAAGATTGGCGCAACGTATACCGGGATTGAAGCCAATGCTATTTTTGGACTTTAACCCGCCAGCCAAGACACATTGGACTTATAGGCTATTAATTGAGGGCGTGAACCCGCGAACAAAGCAACCATTGCCGGACAGCGCGCGCTATAGAGTGTTGAGAATGAACCCGCAGGACAACAAGGACAATATTGCCGTTGGATATATTGAGAACGTTTTAGGGCAATTGGGGCATGATAACAAGGAACGCTTTTTATATGGTAATTTTGCAACGCCAGAGGGCGTAATATTTAAAAAGTATGAGATCATTGAAGCGATACCGGAGGCAATAAAAAATTACGGCGCGCATTCGGTAGGTTTAGATTTTGGGTTTACGATTGACCCGGCCGTTGTCGAAGATCTTTATTATTATGACAATTGCATTTATATTGACGAATTGGTTTATTCGGTAGGGTTGACCAATTCGATGCTTGCAACGTGCATGCAGACGGCCGGCGTTGCCGAATATTCTACAATAAAGGCCGATAGCGCCGAGCCTAAAAGTATTACAGACTTACAAGAGTTTTTTCCGGCGATTGCGCCATGCGAAAAGGGACCGGACAGTATACGAAACGGCATTGATTGGTTGTTGAACTTAAAAACAATTTATATTACAGCCAAAAGCGTATATACAATAGATGAATTTAATAATTATCAATGGAAAGAGGACAGCGCAGGCGAACCGTTGCCGATACCAGAGGATAAAAACAATCATGCGGTTGATGCCATACGATACGGCGCAGAGGCATTTCATAAACCGGTAATTGAGCCAACAGTTGCCGTTGTATAAAAGGGGGGCAAAATGATATTTAAAAAAAAAGCACCGGCCGAAGTAATTGAAAAAAAAGATCTTGCAGAAGAAACATTTAGCGCGTTGAACAATGAAAGCGCAGTTATTGATTACACCCGGCGATCATTGACCGAGAATATAAAACGCGCATACAAGGGCAACATATACGTTTGGTTGGCGTGCCAACACATTGTGAACGCGGTACAGCAACCGCAATTCAGAATATACCGAAAAGACGAAGCGGGAAAAAGCGAACCCATAACAAAACACCCATTTAATAAGATCATTGATAAACCGAATGACTTGCAAACATTCAGCGAAATATTGCAGATGCTTGCAATATTCAGGCGCCTTGACGGAATAGTTTATTTATGGTTGCAAAATGATAAAATCGGAGAGGCGCAAGAGTTTACCGTATTGACAAAAAACATGATTACAGCGAAAAAAGACAATAACGGAATTATTACAAGTTATACGTTGGCCGGTAA
>CAZIJP010000066.1:0-14643 GCA_964539615.1 uncultured bacterium | reverse complement strand
AAACAATCGAAAACAAACGGATACAGCTCGTGTCATGAAGATATCTCCGCCGTATCTATCGAAGATCATGAAAGAATTGGGATTGAAAGAGTAGTATCTCTTTTTTTATTGAATTTAATCGATAATAAAAATCATAGAAATAGTTGTTGATTATTGACTTCATAGAATGATGTTGTTTATCATGTCTGTATTTGAAATTCAAAGGGGAGGGTGGATTTCAAAGTGTGAATTACTTTATTATCCAATTATTCTCTGAAAAGGAAAAAAGCAGGGAGAGGAAACCCTGCTTTAAAAGAGGAGAGGTGTGTGTGCGGATCCAAGGTTATGAGGCTAAGTGACGGAGTTTTGTTTTAAGAGAGGTAATGACGCTTAATTCGTTCTGGCGAACAGCCTCAGAAGATATGCCGAGCAGGTCGCCGGTTTCTTTAAGAGAATGCTCGGCGCCGTCTACCATACCGAATCTGTATTTTATGATAAATTTTTTCTTTTCCGGAAGCTGCTCGATGACCTCAGTGAGTGTCTCAAGCAATTCTTGTTCGCACATAATATCATCGTGCGATGCAGCTCCGGTATTTAAAACATCGGAAATAAGAGAGTAGCTCTCATTATTGCCGACATGAGCGTCAAGGGATATATAGCTGCTCGGGATGTCGTGCATAATCGCTTCTTCTTGTTCAGACTCGGTAGCATATTTTCCTTTGTAATACTTACGCATAGTATTGATCGGTACACGTATAAGATTTTTTTTGTTATAAATGGCGCGTTCGATCTGGTTTTTTATCCACCATGACGCATAAGTTGAAAACTGAAATCCGAGAGTCGGGTCGAATTTTTTTGCTGCATGCATAAGCCCCATATTGCCTTCTTGTATAAGGTCTTCAAGGCCATAGCCGCATCCTAAATATTTTTTTGCAATAGAGATCACCAGACGCAAATTGGATTCAACGATCTTTGTATATTTTTCGTCGCTTGAATCTTTTTCAACAAGTTCGCGGATTTCTTCCAGGTTCATTGTGTCGCACGTTGATACATTCTTAAAATATTTGTTTAACATTGCAACCTCCTAGTGAATATGTATGTAACATTAATCGTGCCAAAATTGAAAAGTTGTTAACTAGTTAATATTCAATGATATAGGATTTTCGATAGAACAGAGAATGTTGCCATTTAAGCAATAAGTTACAATATAGTGTAATAAAACGAGACGAAAATGAGGGTAAAAACTGAAAGAACGAAAAAACTTGCATGATTCTTATGATGTACGTATACTGAAATGTATCAGGAGGTAGTTTATGGTAAAGAGAATACTTGTTGCGGTTGTTGTACTCGTGATGACCGGAATTGTGACAGTAAAGGGGGAGATCATGGATACGGTAAAGAAGATCGATGTGATCGGTCATGATGCGGTTCGTATCAATGGTGATAAGATAATCTATTTTGATCCTTTCAGGTTGCCGGATAATTCACCGAAAGCGGATATCATTTTTATATCTCATGAACATTCCGACCATATGTCGTTTGCGGATATCGAAAAAATTAATAAAGAAGAAACAATTATCGTTTTTCCTAAAACTGTTCGTCACCCTTATAGCGGTTCAGTGGTATCGGTATCCGCGGGTGATACGATAATTGTTGCGGGAATACCCGTTAGTGTTGTACCGGCGTATAATGTTGATAAAAAATTTCATACTAAAGACCGCGGGTGGGTCGGTTATATCATTACCATCGATAACACAAGGATTTATTTTGCGGGAGATACCGATCGTATCCCTGAAATGAAGACATTCGGCGTTGATATCGCATTTCTTCCCGTATCCGGAACCTATGTTATGACCGCTTCAGAAGCAGCCGAAGCTGCAATTGATTTGAAGACTAAGATCGCAATTCCGATGCATTATGGGTCAGTGGTCGGTACAAAACAAGATGCCGAGGAATTTGCTGCACTACTGAAGGGAAAAGTTGATGTAGTTATCAAGTATTGATTGATACTCGTGAGATTTAAGGAAAACGAAAATATCATACTTGACAGCGTGAAATTTATCGATATACTTTTCCGGTCAAGCCGGAGTGGCGGAATTGGTAGACGCGCTGGACTCAAAATCCAGTGGGGGCAACTTCGTAAGGGTTCGAGTCCCTTCTCCGGCATCAAAAAAGGCAGCTTTCAGCTGCCTTTTTTCATTTGGTCTGTATACATCTTTTATTGTTATTTTGTTATGCTGAAGTGAATCGTAATTGGAATGGTCGATCCGGTTATTTCATAATCAGTATAAAAATAATCTAAGGTGACGGTATTTGATCGTTCCAATTCTTTTTTCAATGCAGATTCCAACTGGTTATAGGATTCTTGTGTAATAACGCGAAGGATCTCATCAACAGTTGTTCGCGAATTAAGGTCTAGCGTCGGATCAAATTGCACAATGAATGAAACGGATCTATCGGACTTGTTTTTCATGGAGTCGGGTAAAGGCATGGAAACGCGAGTGCAATATAAAACATCGCTGACCTTATTTGTCGTTAATTGCAGATCCGAAGCAACAACGCTTTTGTTGACCGATTTAAGGCTATCACCGTTTTTTATGATGGTTACCTGTGATAATTTTGAGATATTACCCAGGCATACAGTGATCGACTCAAACGTTGAATACGAATAACCATTGACCGTGATCATAGCTTTTAATGCAGTCGGATTCGATCCGGGGCTAACAGAATAGTTTTGTTTTTCTTGCGAGTGAACCGGCAGAAACAATAAACCGTATACAAGTATTAATAAAGACAAACGCATATATCCTCCTTTATAGCTACTATCAATAATAGCATAGAAGTGACAGATAACAAGGCAGAGCTATTATTGCAATGTGCTACAATGATTATGAATCCTTTCCGTGAGTACGAATTTAAATCTTGCATAATGATTTTAACGATTGTAGTATAAAAAAAGTCGAAAGGAGAATGTATGAAAAAGAAAATACATGAATTGATGGCCTTGAATATTAAATTGGAGAAGACCGTTGGGGAATTGTATCGTCGTTATGCGGAATTATTTCCGGAAGATCATTTGTTTTGGGAAAAATTGTTTAGAGAGGAAATAGAGCATGCCAATCTTCTGGAGCAGGCAGATTATAATAAAGATAAAGAGATCGCCGGAGCAAAGACCGTATATAAGCATTATGATGCCACGATTGCTGCAATTGATGAGATAAACGGCTATATCGCAAAGACACAACACACCGCTCCTACCTTGCGGGAGGCTTGCGATTTTGCATTGCATCTGGAAAGTTCTGCATCTGAGTTCCATCTCCAATATATGATCAAGAAGAGCACCGGCGATGAATTACTTGGAGTATTTAAACAATTAAATTCGGCAGATGAAAGCCATGTTCGCAGGATCTCGGAATTCATGCGGGAGAAAAAATTATAATAATCAGCTTTTATGAACTATTAGATTGCCATATGATTGATTAATATAGTCAAAATAATTTCAAGGTATATACTCTTGCCGGAACAGCTCCGGATGAATAGGTTATTTATCGTTATCACAAGTACGAGTTATTCTAAGGATTAATTATCCGGGGATACTGATTTGCTATGGTTCATAAAATATCACTTCGCGGTATCGCCAATCAACATCCTGACGGTCAAGATCATGAGAATATCAAAAATGTATGGTTACTGTGTAACAATGTTTATCGAAAAAAGAGTATTGGTGAAAAGGGAAAAAATACTGATCAAATAAAATTCAAAGAGAATGGAGCTGAGGGGGATCGAACCCCTGGCCTATTGATTGCGAACCAATCGCTCTCCCAGCTGAGCTACAGCCCCGTTTGCGTTGATAATACTTGAGAATAAAAAAACTTCAAGAAAAAAAATGTTTTGTACGGTATGCGATTAACGTTCTAACCGACTATCAGTCAAACCCGAACGGCAATGATGCCTTGACAGTCAATACGGCTCTGTTATAGTAATTATAGACGGGGGATTTGTGAAAACTATCAATGAACGGTATCACATTGTAAAAAAATTGAGTGAAACGAATAGCAGTTTCAATTTTCTTGTGGAAGATACTATTGAAAAACGGCAGTGCGTTCTCAAAATGCTCAATAGAAATATTCCTCAACCTCATGCGTTGGATTATTTTATAAAAGAATATTGCCACAATGCAAAACTGACCCATCCGTTGATAAGAAATCCGTACGTATTTGAAACATGCGTTAATATTGATGGTAATGTTTTATCTGAACAAGAGTATTTTTTTTGTGTACCGTATTATGATTCACCGACGTTTTTAACGAAAACCACTTCTTCGCCTGTTGTGAAATATCTCATCGGCGATGTATTGAGTTTTTTACATGACAACGGTATTCATCATGGTGACATCTGCCCTGAAAATATTTGGGTAATTGATGATAATATCTGTTTTGTTAATCTCAGGCCGTTTGGTTCATATGAGTCGGGTCAAAAAGATGATCTTATGAAATTGTCTACCATGTTGAAGCAATTTACGGCAAAAGATCTTGTCGAACAAATGGCTGAACGATATGCTTCGATGCCGTCAAAAGGAAATACCGCAATTCATTTGAAGATACTCGCTGAGGCTATTCGACATTTTTCTCCTCCGTTGTATACGCTTTTTCCGGCAACATGTTCTGATGTTAAAAAAATTATTTCATCCGAACAGGAAATACTTTTTTCGGATTCTACCGATGTGCGCAATGCACAATTATGGATGCGATCGCTACTGCCTGACATTGAAGTGCTGGGATTCAGGCGGATTGTTATCGATGATACTGATGTGTATACGCCGTTCTCAATAATGAAGCAAATAATTTATACCGCTGGCTTTTATAAAAAAACTGCAGCGATTCTTCAGGAATATGAGAATGAATTTTGTAAAATTGCACCATCTGTTGCAGGTACGCCCCGTCAGATATTATCAACGCCGCTTGATGAGGAAGCGAAACTGCAGCGTTTGTCACTGTTACTTATTACGGAATATGCCGCACTGCATCCAATAGCGCTTGTCGTGACCGATTGGACCACATTGGATTCTCAAAGCCTGAAACTGTTACAAACCATAAAAAGTAGTGTTGATGCTACGATGATCAAGGTTGTTGCCGCAGTTTCCGGACTATCAAATGCCACCGGGCAGATATATATCGAATGTCCCGTCTTGGATATGCATGATTTCTCACGGTTAGTACGGTATTTTTTTTATTATTATACGCTGGATCAGCAGGACATTAATCATATATTTGAAATAACAGGCGGCGATATTACTCTTTTCGCAGACGGTGTGCAAAAAGCCGTACGTGAGAACGGATTTACAGTGTCTGCCGGTAGTATTCACATGAGGCATCCATACGAGTATTATTTTGACATAGGGGGGACTTTTTCCACATTGTATCCCTCGTTGGGCAGTGATATTCGACAGATATTTGCCATTGTTCGATTGTTTGACGGGAAATTTCCGATCAAGATTGCCGAAAAACTACCTAAAGAGTTTCAGCAGACCATCGATGAAGCAATAGCGGCGCAATTTCTTGTAAAAAGTAACGAAGCGATACAATTCAGATATTTGGTATTTAAAGACTATATTAATGACACAGTTTCTGTTGAAAGCATGAAGTTGATTGCATCGATACTGCAACCGTTTTTACTCAACGAGCCGATTTTATTGCATCCGTATATGGCCTTATTAGTTGCTTTGAAAAAATATGATGATTTTGCAGCAGCGTTACTCGAAGTGATAAACGGACGCAAACAATTGGCATTTGCCGCCGATTCAGCAAATATGATCTGGCCGTGCCTCACCGAAATGGTGAAAAACGTTAATGAGCTTACGAGAGGGCATCGATTTGCGGTATTTGAGCAATTACTATTCCATAATTATCGATTCGGGACCTTTACTTCTGATGAATTATTATCAAAAATGAAGGATTGCATTCAGACAGAAGATGAACATTTGCGCTATAAAACGGTATTGTTGAAGTTCGGTGAGCCGGATGATCATGATATTGATGAATCAGAAACCATGTTGCAAACGATAAAACCGCCTGTTTCTAAAATTGTGTTGGACTTTGTTTCCGCATATATCAACCGAATGACAAATTCCGGATTCTATGAAAAAGCAATAAAAGCATATGATGCATATATGGCTCCATCTATTGAGACGTTTGATGTGAGGGATAAAGTTGAAGCCTATATCCGAAATGTGGTTTTGTGTTTTCGTATACAGAACAGAGTAAAAACATGGAACTATTTGGAGAAACTCAGGGAAATCATTGAAATGTATCCTGACCGAGTTGATGATAATTGCCGATTTGTGTATTATAACAGTGTTTTTGCAATGCTTCAGCAGGAAGGGAAGTATCAGAAAGCGTTGAGTTTTGCCGATAAAGCCATTGCAATAGCAGAGTCCGTGCGGGATTATCGAAAACTCGCATTGGTCTATAATAATATGGGCGTGTTACTGTCCACTATCAATCAAAGAAAATCAGGGTTTGAAATGTTTATGCGATCTCTTGAAAATGCTTTTAAGGGTACAACTCATGATTGGATACTTCTCGGTACCGGAAATATTATGGAGTATTTTTTAACATTTTGGGATTTCGCGGCGGCTAAAAATGCATATCTCAGGGCATTACCGTCGCTTGATCATTCACATAATATCAATCAACGCAGTCATATTCTTGTAATCGGCGCAATGCTGATGTACGATCTCGGTGATTATGACGCCGGTGACGACATGCTGGCACGTTGTCGTGTCATACTGAGTCAAAAAGGTTCGGTTCTCTATGACGAATCGTTGTATCAGGCACTTGAATTCAGATATACGTATCGCGTAAAAGGGAGAGAAGCTGCTCTTCGACATCTCAATGATCTCAAATCGACCGATAATCCTGCGCTCAACGACCGCATACGAATATTAATATATATCAATATACTCAACGATCTGTTTTATCTCGATGAAAAAGAGTTGTTGGTTGAATTGTTAACGATAATTGACGGCAACAATGAGATTTTACCTCAGGATATCGACTATAATAACGTTAAATCATTGTTGATCTTGTTGCGAATTTGGGCTGGTTTGGACCGTTTTACTCCTTCATGCATCTCTCTGGGACGAGTTGAAGAGACAGGGCTGCATGTACTGTATCATTATCTGGCATACATGCATTTAAAAGAGACGGACTTAGATCGTAATGAACATCTTTTTCATTGCTGTACGTTGTTACATGAGGCATATGCAAAACTTCCTGTAAAAATGAAATCATGTTTTTACACGCACTCAAAATTTGTGAAAAAATATGAACCGTTCTTGACTAGTTTTGGATTTTCATTGAAAAATGCTTCGTTTACGTCAATGCGGCGCAAATTTTCCGGAGAAATCGATGCATTGTTCTCCCGGCGTCGCCAACGTATACTGGCTAAGACACAATTGCACCAGCAAATGGCGGATACTGAAAAAATGATGACCAATTTTCTTACCGAAGCCCGGGGGATCAGCGGTTTTGAACGTGTACTATATCTCGATTATGATCATTCAGGACATTGGATAAAACGAGAAGAGCAATTTAATCCGATCTGGTACAAGGAAGACGAGCCATATGCAGAGCATATTCTGACTGAAATGATGAAAAAGGGAACACAGGGGATCTATTATTCTCTTTTATCATCAAACGATGCTCCTTTGACGGCGGCTGTTGTTGTCCCTCTTTTCGATACAGCCTTAAGCAGAAAGTATTTTACAGGAAAACAAAAACGGAACGGGCATGAAACTGCTTTAGGCAGGATGTTTCTTCGGGGTGCACTTTATTTAGATACGAAGTATGAGGTTTTGCGCCCAACGCGTGAACATGCGCAGTATCTTATTTTTATCAAAGAGAAAATGACGATGTTCCTCTATTATTCATCCTTAAAACAAGCTATGCTTCTAGACGCTTTGACAGGTTTATATAAACGGGAAACTTGGTTTGATATGGTTAAAAATGTACTTGCTACTTCCCGGGACCAAGGAAAAAAACATACGGTGGTCATGACAGACATAGATTATTTTAAAACGGTCAATGACACCTTCGGTCATAAAACCGGAGATTCGGTACTAAGATCGGTTGCTCACATCACAATGTCAACCTTGCGTATGATGGATCTTGGCGGGCGATTCGGTGGAGAAGAATTTGTATATTGTCTTATAGATACATCGGACGAAGCTGCAAAAAAAGCCGTCGAGCGTATCCGACAGACGGTTGCATCAACGCGGTTACTGAAGGATCAGTCTGTTTCACTCAGCGCCGGTTATGCCGTTTTCCCCGATGACGGTGATTTGTTGAGCGACCTTATCGAAAAAGCGGACCAAGCTCTTTTATATGCGAAAAGAAACGGAAGGAATCGTTGTGTTTCCTGGCAGGAATGTATGTCGGCAGGTGAAACGCCGATTCGACAAAAAATGCCGGTCATTGATAATTATTCGCGTGAAAAGGAAAAAATAGATCTTATCATAGACCTAATAGATACCGTTGAGATATCCGGAGGATTACGCACGGCGCTTGCTGAAATTCGTAACATATGCGTGCGTTATCTTGATATTGATGACGTATTGTTTTGTATGGAGGATACTAATGCGTACCGTGTTGAGCCCGAGTTTTATTCCAAAAAAATCAAGCGATCTATGCTCACATCTGAAGTTTTGTTTGAAGGATGTGCTTTATATGCATCCTTTCGGTTAGAGGGACGTTTTTACGGAGTATATTTTGTCATAAAAAATGATTCACAGCGACCATTGCTTGAAAAAAGGTTTTATTCATTTGTAGCAAAGATCATCGCAGAAAAATTGATTTCTGCTTCTATTGTTACTTCGGAAAAATAGTGTTTTTCGGATCGGCAAAAAAGCGGTTATGACTTGAGCTTGACACAGTATTGTGGTCTGTTATAGTTGTAAGAGGCGGTGAAAAATGAAAATCATCAATGAACGATATCACATCATTCGAAAAATAAGCGAAACCAACAACAGTATGAATTATTTGGTCAAAGATGATTTTTCCGGCGAACAGTGTTTATTGAAAATGCTCAATAGAAATGTGGCTCATCCGTTTCCGTTGGAATATTTTAAAAAAGAATATATATTGAATTCGCTCTTGAATCATCCATTGATCAGGAATCCGATATCATTTGAGTTATGTGTCAATATTGACGGGAATCCTATGTCCGAACCGGAATATTTTTTTTGTACTGGATTTTATGAGAATCCTATATTGACAGTAACCGATTATGGATCTTTTATACCTCAGATAGCGGATGTTCTTGTCTTTTTGCATGAGAATGGATTTTTTCATGGCGATATTCGAAAGGAAAATTATTTTTTAACCGGAAATCGATTAGTTCTCTTTGACATAAGTGCATTTATTCCGGCTGATATCGGCAAAAAAGATGATTTGAAAAAGATCAAAGACCTGATTAAACCTCATGTAGGGTATCCTTTGCCGAAAGAAATTGCTACCGCGCGAGATCTGGCGGGTAAAAACGATGATACTGAACTTCATATGGCTATGTTTTCTGAGGCGGTATATAAAAAAGACATTCCACTATGTATCTTGTTTCCTCGTCATGCCGCTGAGCTTACCGCAACCGACGAAGATTCCTGCGGGGTGTTACTCTATCATGTCGGAGATGTGCAAAATGCATGGTATTGGTTACATTCTTTGATTCCTGAAATAGAAACAGCCGGATTCAGGAAGATCATTATCGATCAGCTTGATAAACATGATATGTTGTCCTTAATGCGACCCGTGATCCGGTATGCTGCGATGTTTGAAAAAACACAATCGGTGATCCATGAATTTGGAGCCGAATATTCAAAAATCGAGAACACGCTTGCATACACGCCGTCTGCGATAAATATGAATGCCGTTGAAGAAGAAGCAAAGCTATTACGTCTTTCCCTGCATCTTCTTGATGCGTTAACCGCTATACATCCAGTCGTATTGGTATTTCCTGATTTGAGTCTGATCGATCCGCTTAGCGTTGAACTGATGAAGAAAATGCAGGATATTTTAGGGAATAAACGCATAAGGATACTTATAGCAACAGACAGCCCACTTAACATCCCCGGATTGCATGTACGGGAATGTCCTGTTTTAAATGCAGAGGAGTGTGTGGTTTTATTACGCTATTTTTCTTATTATTACCCGTTACAAAGCGAAATAGTTCGATCGATAATTTCATTGACCAACGGTGAAACGGCAGCAATTACTGCAGGATTGAAAAAAGTCGTTGAGGAAAAAGCATGTATTTTTCGGGATGGTTATCTTGCATTTACAGAAGATTGTCGTGTTTTTTTCAACAACGGAAGCGATCTTGCGAAACTACTTGCAGAGGTTTCAACAGAAACACTATCCGCTATACATGCGTTATCGATCTTTGACGGAAGTTTTCCGGTCGATTTCCTAGACCATTGTGACACACTCTATAAAACGTATTTTCAGCAGGCTATTTCGTTGGGCCTGGTCGTAATTATCAATGGGTACTACCGTTGCAGAAATAAAAACATATTAGAGCATGTACAATCCATACCGGCAGATGATCTGGAAAAAGCATTGATAGCGTATACGCGTACGCTGGTGAAAGATCTCCCTCAATATCTAATCCCAATAAAGAACAGCATGTTTCGTCAAAAGCTGTACGACGAATTTGTTTCGCTGATGATAGAGACCGCTAAAGAGCGTGAAAATGCCCCAAATCTGAAAGATGCCGGACAGTATTTTTGGCAATCTATTGTTGATGCGGAAAAGGTCATTGATATTTTATCGCAGCCGGGACGTTTTTTCGTTCTGGAACGGTTACTGTGGGGGAGTGATCGTTTTGGAGGATTCGATACAGCTGCATTATTGAGCAGATTGAAAAACGAAGTTACGAGTAAAGAAGACCGATGGAGATATTTAACGGTCTATTTTTCAAAAGGTAAGCCGACCAATGAAGAACTCGATGAAGCCGAGCAGGAAATAGCCTGCGTACCTGATGATAATGTTATGACTAAATGGCGATTGACCACAAATTATATGAACAGATTGACTGATACAGGTTTGTATGAACGCTCATTACAGTTGTATTATACCTTTTTGGAGTCAATGTTACCCGATGTAAACCCACGTATGCAATTTGAGGCGTATATAATGCTCAATGTAATTTATTCCCGTATGGGCGTTAAGGATAAATCATGGGATTATTTGGAAAAAATGCGTCTGGTCAGCGAGGCTCATCCCGATCAAATTCATGAGGATTCTTTGTTTACGCTCTATAATAATTATTATGTTTTTTTTCGACAAACAGGGAATGATGAAAATGCTTTTGAATATGCGTTTAAAGCTATTGCCGCTGCGCAAAAATCACAAGATTACCGAAAATTATCGCTTATTCACAACAATATGGGAGCAGGATTTTTTTGGCAGAACCAACGAAAAAAAGCATGTGAATATTATTTAAAAAGCTTTGATTATGCCCAAAAAGGGAAGCTTCACGATATCATACTGCTTGCGTCGCGAAATTTAGCGGATTACTATATCACTACATTCCATTATTCCGATGCGTTGCATACATATGAAGCAGCGCTAGAAACATTTGAAAAAAGCAACAGCATCAATCAAAAGAGCAATACGTTTAAGATCGCCATCGAGTTGTTTTATGAGATCGGCGCTTGGAGTGACGCATACGCAGTGCTTGAAAAAGAACGAAAATTGGTATTGCCGAGGACGCATTCACTCATCGAGGAGTTCCATTATTATTCATTAGAATTCATATGTTGTTACCAGCGTGAGGGACGTGAAAAGGCATGGGATTATTTGTCCGGAATAGAAAAAAAGCCTTCTCTTAATGCTGAACCGCGCTCTATCATGCTTATGTATATGTATTGTATTCATTATACGTATTTGAAAGGTGATAAGGAAAGCGTATGTGCATTCATATCATATTTTGATGAACATGCCGATCAGCAGTTGAATAACCTCAATTATAATTTTACCGCATTGCTTATGTTACTAAAAATATGGGTTGGTTGGGAAGCATTCAAACCCGATTGTGTCCAAATTGCTTTAATTGAAGAGCATACTGTGCTAATTTTGTATTTTTATTTATTTTGCAAATCGTGTAGTAAGCGCGATATCATGTATTATGAACATTTATTTCATGCGGTACGCTTACTTCAGTTCGCATATTCACAGATCCCTGAAGATAAAAAATCAGGATTTATCACAGCCTCCCCTTTGATGGAATTTTACGGCGAGTTTCTTGACCAGAACAGTATAAAATTGCATAAATTTGATAAAGATACTTTTGTAAAGAACTATTCGGATAAATCTGTCCGTTATATCAGCTCTTCCAGAAATGCATTTTTTAAGAGCGCGTCGTTTTCAAATATCTCAGAGACTGATATCATGATAAAAAAAGCGATGAGCGAAGCAATGATCCTAACCGGATTTCAGAGAGGTATCTATTTTGAATATGACAAAAGCGCAGGATGGGTCAAACGGGTTGAAGTATGCGACGAAGTTTGGTTCAAGCACGATGAGGATTATGCCGAGGAGATTGTTGTTGGCGTATTACAAGAACGTCAGGATAAATTGCAATATTGGAGACGCTCGTATCCTTGCGAAGGCCTTGGCTTGTCAACAGCCATTTGCTTTCCGATCATTGACATCACCATGACCCGAGACCGATATGCCCGTAAGGCAAAAAGTTCATCCTCTACGTCACTGCATCATCTTCTTTCGTTAAAAGGTGCTTTCTATTTTGATACAAAACGTGCGGTGATTCAACCGCAGCGGGAAGATATCAATCATATGTTCTATTTGCGTGAGATGATCAATATAGCGATGTATTATAATTCCCTTAAAGGCGCAATGCTTTTGGATCCATTGACAAAATTATACAAACGGGATGCTTGGTTCGATATGATGCGTGCAATCATGGGTTCTGCGGGTGATATGGGAAAAAAAATGACAGTCATGATGACCGACATCGATTTTTTTAAATCGGTCAATGATGTGTACGGTCATAAAACAGGGGATGCCGTTCTTGAAAATACGGCCGGTATCGTTATGAAAGCATTACGCACGATAGATTTGGGCGGACGTTATGGAGGAGAAGAATTCATATTTTGTTTGATCGATACATCAGGCGATACGGCCCAGAAAGTAGCCGATCGATTACGGCAAAGTGTAGAACGGGCAACGCTATTGCCGGACCGTAAGATTACGATCAGTGCCGGACTGGCATATTATCCTGAAGACGGGACATTGCTCAGCGACTTGATCGAAAAAGCGGATAAGGCTTTGCTGGCAGCAAAAGAATCCGGTCGAAACAAATGTCTTTCATGGGGGAATTGCAAGGCCCATGCCGACTCGATCATTATGAAAAAAACACCCGTTATAGCCAATCCTTCACGTGAAAAAGATAAGATCGATCTTATCGTTGAACTACTCGACGATTTGTCGGTGTCATCGGGACCGGTCAAATTACGGTCTGAAACGGCCGATATTTGCATACGGTATCTAGATATTGATGAAGTAGTTTTTTTACGGATTTCAAGCGGTATTATGAGCGTTGATCCTCCGGAAAATGCCGTTTATATAAAAAACACGGGCGAATTGCCTGAGTTGATCACTGACCAATGTACGTTATTTGCAGCCCGTCCCGGCGATATGTGCAGATTCGGGTTATATTTTAAGACTCGAAGCGGTTCACAAAAACCGCTTGTTGAGAAACGGTTTTATCGGTTTATTGCCAATATTATTCTCGACAGGCTCATCGCGTCGACAGTTGTAACAGGTACGGGAGAATAAATTTCTTGCAATCTAGTAAAAAATGAGTAGTATTAGCTCATGAAGCAACTTGACATGAATTTTGTTTTTGCCAAAAAGGGTAATGCGCTTGAAATAGATTTTGATTATAAAATACTTCACATCGAACGGCATGAGAAAAAAGAGGTCGTGTTGGAATATATCCCCAAAGATGGTGCAACTTCAACAAAGATCGTGCTTCGTGAGCAAAGCGGTGAAGACAAAGAATACCTTGCTACTTATATTGTTGCGGAATTATTCAGCCATATTCTCGAACGCAATAAAGATGCCGCACAGGACCGGATGAATGAAGTTTATGCTTTTTTTACTTTACCTAAGACCCTTGAATTGGAAAAAACGATCATCGCATTTCTCAAATAATTGTCGTAATATTTTAAATAAGTACTATTACCACTTGATTAACCGATAAACGGCGGTATACTATGTGTGCACCAAGGGGATGACAAGGGTTCGACAGGGATAGGTGTAGCTTGAACTGCGTGTCGGTTCGCCGGAACCGTAAAAACGGCAAAAAATGTAACTGCAAACGATTACGCTTTCGCTGCCTAATTGCGCAGCATGTCTTTCAGTTCAATGCCTGCGGGGATTGAAAGGCAAAAAACAGCAGGCTCTTCCGACTTTGTGAGCCCAGCGCACTGACGGAGAACTTATCGGGATCGGCGACGAACGGTTTGGTAGTTTTCCAAAACGCCGCCTAAAAAATCAAAAACAACCTACACACGTAGATGTTCCTGCAAGCCATCTTTGGACGCGGGTTCAATTCCCGCCATCTCCATCCCCGCTTGGTAAGCAATTT
>CAZIJP010000065.1:0-14810 GCA_964539615.1 uncultured bacterium | reverse complement strand
CTGTATTTTGTAAAATAATTTCTCGAAAACCATATTTTTTTACAGGAGGCGTTAAGCGCCTCCTTTTTTAATTTCACACTATTGAAAATACTTTTAAAACATACCGCTTTCATGTATACTCGTGCCGATGAAAAAAACTGCAGATAGAATTCGCGCCGGTTATGTCTTTGTTCATGTCACTTTATTACTACTAATTGTTCATCAAAACATCATTGCGGGTGTTAATACATCTATTACATTACAAAACGATATGGTGGAATGTGTTTCCGTTT
The DNA here is from genome assembly GCA_964539615.1 of uncultured bacterium. GTDB lineage: Bacteria > Macinerneyibacteriota > Macinerneyibacteria > Macinerneyibacteriales > CAYRFE01 > CAYRFE01. The sequence continues at coordinate 14,538 of CAZIJP010000065.1, read as the reverse complement.
TCAAAATATCTGCCGGTACACGCTCTTTGTTAAAAACAGATCTTCAGAAACTTTCACTAGATCACTATGGTAATTATTTCTCATCGTTGCTTGCTCAAATTTCGCAAACGGCATTGCTGAAAAATTATTCGTATAATGCCGACATATATGCCGTATCGGAATTTATTGAAATAACGTTGACATATACGCTATCGGACCATCTGATTTCGAGTAATAACATTATTCTGATACGATTACCTGACTTCACCTGGTTTTTTCAGTATTACGGTGAAAGCGCTAGTGATATCAGCTATGAATTGGAATTACCCGGATATGATTTCTTCAAAAATTCAAACGATTCTCCATGGTCTCAAGTTTCAATGACGGTAACCTCTAAAAACAAATTCTCATATACAGAGAACAGTCATCCTGATTTGAAAAAAACGATCGATCATAATTCCAACACGACGATAGTCACTGAAGAATGGTTAGTATTTATCAGGCGGGAGCGTTGACCATATGCGCGTAATTTCTCTCTTCGGTTGTTTGCTTTTTATCGTTGTTATCTGTAAAGGATTTGATTTTACGCATAATGCGTATTACGGCGAACATCTTTTTTCTTCTTCCGGGGTCGTGCTCAGTGATGATACTACGGTACTTGTCGATGCTGACGGTATGATGACGATATCCCGAAAAACAGTTTTTAAAACAGATAAAAAAAACAATGAATTGCTGTACTGCTCCGTTACGCATTGTTCGCTGACTATTCCCGAGTTGGTTATTAAAGCAACGATAATTCGACGCGAAAACAGATTATTTACATCAATACCGATCAAAACCGATATCCCGATAGAAAAGAAAACCGGCAATGGCTGGGTAACGACGCAAATACCCTGTGCAGACGCTCGGGAAGGCGATCTGATCGAAGTGATATCTACTTATTCGGAACATAGACAGTTGCCGATACTTTTTAAAGCGGTTCTTTTTTGCCGACAAACGGCATTATCGCATTCGGTCACGATAACAGTACCGGATACAATGCTGACGGAATATCGTTGTCGTAACGGCGCACATGTAAAGGAGAACGTTGACAACGGGAAAAGGGCAATCATATTTTCTTCAACGGACAGCCGAATTGATTCGGCAGAACCTTATTCGCCTGACCCTGCAGAGTATCTTCCTAACGCACTGGTATATATCGGTGCAACTGCACGAGATTATATCACGGCTGTCTCTTCGCAAATCAGGTCAGCAATTGCAAAACTTGAACCGCAGATCGATAGTTCCGATATAAATACCAAGCCAGGAATAAGTGTAGCGAATATTCAAAAGAAGTTGAATGGAATGGTTCTAAAGCTGTCTCCGGATTTGGTAATGACGGATATACTGCGGTATGATATTGATATCGAAAAAAACGGTTTTAGCACGATTTCTGAACGCAGCATATTGTTTACGGCTTATTGCAGGAAATTTGGTATTCAGGCTGAGCCGGTCATTATCGGCACAGCAGGCTATGGAACAAAGAAAGGCGCCGACGGACTAGATTTCATTATACCGTTGGCGATCGTTACCATGCTCGAACATGACAACCGAAAGTTACTATCACCTGATATTCAACCGCCCTGGAGTACTGTTTTTGATAAGCGCGGATTGTACTATTACAATGCCGCGAAAAATTGTTGGTTTCAGCTGCCGTTACAATCAGAAGTGCATTCGGCAAATATCGGCACTGCTCACGGGCATTTTCAAAAAAACGGGATTGTGGCATTGTCGATTACGGAGATGAATACAGGCTATTGCGCTGACAAAAAAAATGATACAAAACCATATAATGAATCCGAAAAAAGAACGTTGTTGCCGCAAGGGGTTCGTTCCGATCTTACAATACTGTTGAAACCGCATCCGGTCGACGATTATGACGTATACTTTATTCCGGATCTGCTCCACGGAAGCGTGCAGTTATTTAACGATGCAGATCGTGTGGGTCCGGTTCAGTCGCCTATAAGTGAGTTGCGATCTGAGGTAACGATTATTGTGCCGAAAAATAGATCGATAGAAACACTGCCTCCTGCATATGAACAAATGAATGAATTTTGTTCCGTAAAACAAACTGTTTCGATAACAGATTCAACGATCACGATCACGCGGGAAATCTCTTTTTCGCGGGCGATAATTCCTGCTGATAAATGGAGAGAGATTCGCATCAATGTTTTACGAGTTATGGAACCGCGATACGCGACCCTTATTGTGAAAAATTCACCGAAAAGGAGAAAATTTCTCGGTATCTTTTAGTTCACAGGCATATAAGAAGCAGACTAATTGAACAGTATCACATTAAACATTTTTCAACATAGACGGTTGTCCGGTAGCTTCAAGTACCGAAAGCCACAACGGCGAGTCGAGATCGATCTGCTTACGTTTTGATGTAGCAAGCTCCATTGGAATATGGATGAACTGACCGTTCAAAAAGCCAACGACCAGACCGGTTCTGCCCGACATTCCGGCATGTACCGACATTTGCGCCAATTGTGAGCAGAAAATGGCATCATTCGGCGTTGGGCCGCAGCTTCGAATGATATAACTAGGATCAATATATTTAATGCTGTGTTCCACTTTTTTGGTCTTTAAATACTCTGCGATCTTTGCTTTTATAAAACCGCCTATATCGCCGAGCTTGGCATTGCCCGAAGCATCAAATGATGGGTTTTGCGGATCAGTGACATATTTTTGACCTGCACCTTCGGCAATTACGATGACGCAATGTTTTCGTTTTTGAAGCCGTTTTTCAATGATCGAAAGAATACCATTTTTTCCGTCAAGATCGAAATCGACCTCAGGAACCAGGCAAAGATTTACTTCGTTGGTAGCCAGCGTTGCATTTGCGGCGATAAAACCGGATTCACGCCCCATGAGTTTTACAATTCCGATGCCGTTGTATGATGCCTTAGCTTCTGTATGAGCGGCATGTATCGCATTGCAAGCTTCGGAAAACGCTGTTTCCATACCAAAGGATTTTTCGATAAAATTGATATCGTTATCGATCGTTTTGGGAATACCTACAACAGCAATTTTTAATCCACGTTTATCGATTTCGTTCAGCAGTTCCATAGCTCCGCGTTGTGTACCGTCGCCTCCGATCGTATACAGTATGTGCACGCCCAGTTCTACAAGTCGATCGACCATTTGTTCGATCGTTTGATCACCGCGGGAAGAGCCGAGAATCGTACCGCCAAGCATTTGAATGTCGGCCACGACTTCCGGCGTAAGAAGCTGTACTTCGTAACCGTTTTCTTTAATAAGACCGGCGTATCCGTATCGAATGCCGTATGTGCGCTGATTATTGTATAAATAGTAATTCATCATGACAATGCCGCGAATAACGGCGTTCAAACCCGGGCACAATCCACCGCAGGTGACGATCGCCGAGACGGTCTCGCCCGGTTCGAAATAGAGCAACTTTCTCGGCCCGGCTTTTTCAAAGGCAGGCGGAGGCATGCCGTTGGTGATGAAATTATCGACCACCGTTTTATCTATAAATGCGAGAACCTTTTCATCACTTGGTATAAAATGGGAATTCGGTACATTTTTTGTCGTGCTGAGCGGAGAGTCATAGACGCGTTCGCCGATCTTTTTTATAGCAAGATCATAAAACATCAGGTCAATTTCGCTTTCATTCAGCCCGAGATTTTTATAATCTTTTTCCATCAAAATCCTCCTTGGTTATGTGTGTTTACCATGGTGCTAGTATAACGTTGATTCGAAGAAAAATAAAGTATTTTTGTATTTTCACCGTTTTAAGTGCTTTTCATACTATAGTTTATATTGTTGAAAGAAAAACTACCTGATATAGTCACTGTATAAAACCTGACAGGAGGATGTCTATGAGAAAATTACTTTGTAGCGTGGCTGCGTTATTTTTAATTCAGGTGATACTTGTGGCAAAAACACCAAATCCGCTTACGATAGAGAAGATCGCAGATAAGATCTATGTTATCAAAGGCGCAGATTCAAACAGCACTGCGCTTATTACGGACAATGGTGTGCTGGTCGTTGATTTCGGAAATTTGCCTTCAATGGGTAACTATATAATCGACATCGTTCGCACTGTTACAAAACAACCGATCACCGATATCATTCTTACGCATTATCATGAAGATCATGTTTCCGGCTTATCGGCGCTGCCGTCAACGATACGGATAATCGGACATGAGAATATCAAACGGTCTTTTGAGTCAATTTCCTTTCCGCAATGGAAAGATCTGGCTGAGGTAAAATATCCTGATTATGTGGCAAAGGAACGCATTCAGGTTGAAGAATTGCGTAAACAAAAAAGTCCCGATCTTAAAAAGGCCGAAGATGAATTGAATGCGGACCTCATTTTCCTTGAGGATTATAAAAAGGTACAGTTTATCAATCCGACCATTGAGTATTCCGATAAGATGGCGATCACTTTTGGAGGAGAATCAATTATCATCCAACATTATGGCCCTGCACATTCGATGACAGACAGCATTGTTTTTTTTCCCCGGCAAAAAATACTATGTTCCGGAGATCTTATATTTAACGAGGCTTTTCCTTATGTGGATAAGAAATCCGGCGCTAACACCGCCAATTGGATAATTGCGCTTATGGCATTATATCTGAATTATGATTGTGTAAAAGTTGTCCCGGGGCATGGACCGGTCGGTGATCATGAAATTATTGAAAATCAACGCCGATTACTTACCGATCTTCGTATGGAAGTGAAAACGGTGTATGCTCAAGGCAAAACGCTCGCAGAAGCGAAAGACCTGATCAGCATGAATGCATATAGAAATATGCAATGGTTTGCGAATCTCAATCGCGCTATAGAAGCGGTATACGCCGAATTAGAAGGATCGAAATAACACTATGCGGCGCAAGGATAAAGAAATTACCGATATTTCCGAAATGCTCGGGATACTTCATGATGCGCACTATTGCACGCTTTCATTTTCACAGGGAAATGAGCCGTATAGCATCCCAATGAATTTTGGTTATTGCTATGATGAGCATGTGACACTGTATTTTCACAGTGCATCCGAAGGCCATAAGATCGATATTCTCAAATCGAATCCGCATGTTTTTATTAATTGTGTCGTAGATGCTGCAGTACGGACCAATGCGAATCCATGTGAATGGGGGATGCGTTATGCCAGTGTTTCTGGCTCGGGAAAAGCGGAGTTCATTACGGAACATACTGAGAAAATAATAGCCTTGCAGCATATCATGAAACAGTATTCGGGAAAAAACGATCATGTTTTTGATGATTCAAGTGTTGCGAAAATTATCGTTTTCAAAGTAGTGCTCACCAGCATAACCGGAAAAACGGGCGGCTGAACGCCGCCCGTTCGTTATTCATAACATTGTTCTAAGATTGCAGTTATATCCGCAGCGTCGAGTTGTTTGAGCGCTCCCGGTTTATATCCGGCTGCCATGACATTTGCGGTGATATGCGGTATGTTCTGTCGGGTGATATGCAATTCATGCAGGGTGGTCGGCGCTTTCCATTGATGGAGTTTATCCATAAATTTTACTACGGCCTTTTCGGTTGTATCGGTGTTCCAAACATTCATTGCCCAGCGCTTAAAGATGTCAGGGCTATACTGTTGCATATACAGTATCCACGCGGGATAGATGACGCCTAATCCTGCTCCATGTGCCACCTCGGTATGCGTGGCGCTTATACCGTGTTCGATGGCATGCACCGACCAATCGCCGCCACGAAGGGCAGCGCCGGAAACGCCACTCAACGCAAGAGTCGCCGCCCATGCGAGATTGGCGCGGGCATTATGGTCTTTGTTATTCTGCTGTAATCGGTCGGTCATATCGATGATGGTCCTTAATAATGCATCATTGATCGATAACGTTGTTTCTTCATTATTGCCCAAAAAATAATATTCCATTATATGAGCCATTGCATCAATCGCGCCGTTGACCGTTTGATGCCAGGGAAGCGAAGTTTGTACTTCAGGGTCGATGAAGGATGCCACGGGATATAACACTTCGCCACCGGTACTCCATTTTTTATCATCTTCCTCATTGGTCACTACGGCATAGGGATTCATTTCCGAACCGGTGGCCGATAAGGTCAATACGCAGAACAACGGTAACGCTTTTTTGATCTTAACTTTTTCTTCAAAAGCATCCCATATATCATCCAGAAAAACACCTGCAGCCACGGCTTTAGCAGAATCGATGACGCTTCCTCCGCCGACTGCTACTATTGCATCAACGTGATGTTGTCGTGCATGAGCTATTGCTTCCCGAATTTTTGAAAGAACGGGATTCGGGCGAACTCCCCATACTTCATGCCATTTCACCTGGGAGCGTGTCAAGGACTCACATACTGATTCATAGACGCCGTTTTCTTTGATCGAACCGCCTCCGGCGATCAGCAAAACCTTTTTAAAACCGTTTCTCGCTATTTCTTTACCAACTAGCGAATTGACATCTTTTCCGAAAACAATTTTCGTCGGATTATAATAAGTAAAGTTTTTCATGAGTGCTCCTTTATTTCGGCCATCGGATCTTGCCTTTTTTGTCAATATATAAGATAATGCCGTTCTGCATGACCGGCGCAAAGCCATTATTAAAATCGCCTGCGACGTCGAAATCAGGTTTTACGACAGTTTTACCGTTGCGTGCGATATACCCCCATTTACCATAAAATTCAACTGCCGCTAAGCCTTCATGAAAATCACCGATCGTCGGCGGCATTAGTGTACACGGGTATTGAGTATCAAAAATGAATTCACCCTTTTCATTTATAAACCGCCAAAAACTGTTTATATACACAGCGGCTGTTTTTTCAGAGAAACTGCTCGCCATATCATACGCAGGTTGAATAATCATTTGTCCTGTCGGTAGTATGTAACCCCATTTGCCATTGATCTTGACCGGTGCAAAACCTTCCGAAAAATTCCCGGCATTATGATATTGTCCTCCAACTACGACGGTGCCGTCAGTATTGATGAACCCCCACAGGTTTTTTATAACGACGGATGCCAAACCTTCAGAAAAATCGTTACAGTTCACAAATGCGGGTTCGATGACGACCGTGCCGATCGAATCTATATACCCCCATTTGTCGCCGATCGATACTCTGGCTCTGCCGTTATGAAAACTGCCTGTTTGTTCGAATTGAGGCGGTATGATCATTGTGCCGGATTCGCTGATGAATCCCCATCGGCCGTCTACCGATACGGCGGCAAGCTGTTCGCTGAAAGATGCTACATCTTCATACTGCGGTTCAATGATAATGGCGCCTTTTTTATCAATAAATCCCCATCCGGAACTCGTGCAGACTGCAGCTTTATCTTCTGAAAAATCTTTAACATCCAACCATGTGAATGGGATCGCAATAGAACCTTTTTGATCGATATACCCCCATTGTGTACCGTCAAAAGCTCGTAACAATACTGTCTCTTCAGGTTGTCTTGAACAGGATGACATAAATAAGAGAAAAATAACGGTCAATTGAATTCGTTTCATACAAACCTCCGATTGTTATCAATACCTTTCGGCAGTATATCGAAAATGAGTAATGCGGTCAATAGTTTGATTATTGACAATCCCGTATTGGTGAATGTAAACGAAATAGGGAGTGTTATTTCTTAAAATAGAGCGTTTTCATTCGGACAAAGAAATTCCTGAAATATTTATCGGGTATAAACATTAGTAATAAAATAAATGATGATGACGAGAAAACGAGAATTGAGCGCACGAGGAAGCGTAGTATCGGCCGATCGATTTGAATGGGAAAAATAAAATGGGATGCAAATTCATACGACAGGAAAATACCGATTCCCGCGACGGCAATATGAATGAAATACAGCAGCATATATCCGCTTAACGATTTATGAAAGCCTTGCGAAAACAACAGCTTCGGCCGTGTCCAAAATGAAGTAAGGATATATGCAATGCTCGTCCCCAGTATTACTCCGACCGGGCCGATAAGATATCCCAATGCTAGGGAAATAATAAAATTTCCAGTGAATTCAAGGATTGTGTTCAATCTATCGCTTTTAAAGAGACCGTAAGAAGTCTTAAAAACCTCAACCGGTTCTCGCGTTATTTTAAAGAACATATTTGAGACCAATGCAATGAGAAAAATGTTATCTAAGAGCATTTCTGAATTATTCAACCATAATAGGATAAATTTATCGGTGAGGAGATACAGGCATAAAGAACAGACCGAAGCGATATAAAATGAGATGGTAAAGAATTCCCGCCATACGGCATAGGTTTTTTCATTGCTTTTTTCAACAACAAGATTGCCAATCCCTGATTTGGCGGTCCAAAAGATATTTGTCAGGAAATTTGAAATGATCATGGTGAGCATGGTATAGTTAACTATTTTGCCTAACATGGTAAAATTTGCAAAAACTGTTATTAGTAAGGAATCTGTCTGATAAATGATCACATTGCCGATCTTGTATAAAAACGTAGTCGATATATTTGCAAATGCCTCCCGATTTGCCTTAAAGGATTCTTTCAATGAAATGTTTTTATTAATGGCAAGCCACGGGTACATAGCCGACACTTTTCGATTGCTGAAGATGATCACAGAAAGATCGAATGCGATACCTACGGCAAACCACAACATGAATGATCCGAATTGATAGAGTAAAAAGATCAATACGGTCACTTTAAGCATTTTTATGATACCCTGAATTTTGGTGATGACATACATCTTTTGATCGGTCTGAATAACAATATATTTATAGGTTGTAAAATAACTGATCATTGTGGCAATGACATAGGCAAAGAAATATGAAATGCCGATAAACGGGTCAATTTCATTTTTAGAAAGAACAGGTATAAAAAAACAAATTCCGGTTCCCACTACAAGAATTATGACGCCGATGATCTTAACAAGATACGCATAAAAGGTCATGATCTCATTGATCTTGGTATGATCGTTCTCGTGAATCGGTTTATAGAGGGCATAGGATATCGCCACGCCTAACCCGAGTTCCGTTAAATTCAAATATCCGAGCAGATTTTGAACCAAGCTAATGAAACCCAAATATTGTGTGCCGATAGTGTCCAAAAAAGCTTTACGCGAAACAAACGATAATAATGTATTAAGCAAAAAGAAAATGGTAGTGTATTTAACGTTCAGCATGGTTTTAACGGTTCGCATATTGTCCATTCATATGGGATCCAGGGATGAGCATTTGTTTTTTTAATTGCCTTACCGTAACAAAAAGGTCATACCCTTTTACTACACCAAAGCTGAAGCATAGAAATGATAAAACTCTGGAGTTTTTTGAGTAAAACCGTAAAAGCATTTTTCGGTCGGATAACATTTTTCTGATGCCGGAATCTGTTATGGAATTCTTTTTTAATGTATCAAAAATATTAAGCAATAGAGAGAACGTTCTTTTATGGAGAAAAAGTTTTTGTGCCTTTGTTGTAGCCTGCTGGGCATATCTTTCAAGACTATCGACAATAAGAAGCTTGTCTTTAATATGTTTTGGTCCAATTTTTGACATGATCGACCCTAAAGCGCGTGTTCGATAACAATAAAACGGTATTTCATATAAGTAGAATGAATTTCCCGTACATAATAATCTGGGAGTCCACTCTTCGTCTTCATGAAAAATTCCCGCGAAAAAGTAAAGCGAATTTTCCGTGAGCAGCGTCCGTTTGATAATATAACGCCATGCGACGAAATACATACCTGATAAACGAAGATATTCCAGTAATTCGGACTGGTTTTTTCCGTTGACTTTTTCAGCGATGAAATCGGAATCCTTGAGTACAGGTGCCCCTGTTTCGGGCATGCAGGTAAATTTCCCGATAACAATATCGGGAAATTGTTTCTCGATAATAGTTGCGATTGCTTCTAAGCAATTATCTGCGATCCAATCGTCGCTGTCAACGAACATTACATAATCACCGGTAGAATGACATATCCCAACGTTTCTTGCGGCGGATAAACCGCTGTTTGCCTGATGAATCACAAGGATGCGGTTATCCTGCTTTGAATATCGGTCACACAACGCGCCAGCGTTATCAGTAGAGCCATCATTGATCAGGATTATTTCCCAATTAGTGTAGTTTTGCCGCAGAATGCTTTCGATACAGGTCTCAAGGAATTTTTCCGTATTATAAACCGGAATGATTATACTTAATTTTACGTTCAATGAGTTGTTTTTCATAGTGTTATATGGATAGTCGTGTTAACAACAGTTTTGTAACAAACCGTGTTTTTATGAAAACAATACAGGAGAAAATCATGTTATAATAGATAAAAAATCGTATGATGGTGTAATGCCAATGCATGACTGGTTTTGTTTTTAACATTTCTTTTATCAACGGATCATTCATTACTTTTCGAATAGCTTGAATCATAATAGCAAAAGAGGTATGTTTAGATTTGGTAACAATATACGTTAAAGCAACGCTGGCATTACATAGAATTATTCGTGAGAGCGCTTGCTTATTTTTTTCTGAAGGTATATTTGAACAGATAAGTTCCGCATGATGAATAAAAGCCAACGAATAATTATGAAAATCGGGATGAAACTTACTTGTAATCGAAAATTTATTGATTATGCGGTAATTATATAATTTGTCCGGTATTACTACATATGAAGAGATGGTATTCCAATAATCTAGCGCAAAAAATTGGTCCTCGCCGATGGGATAATCCTTTGGGAAGACGATGGAATGCTTTTTTATAATGTCATTGCGGTATAATTTGTTCCAACAGACATTCATAAGGCCTTTTTCCCGAAGATCCGTGAACGATTCTAAACAGTTATTTATAATTTTATTTTCCGTGTAAGGATATGAAATATCAATAGTTTTAAATAACTTCCCTTTACGGTAATAGGTGATCGAATAATTGCATAGTGCCACATCGGCATTCGTTTTTTGTATTGCCGAGAGTAAGCGCTCTGAGATATCGGGAGAAACCGTGTCATCAGCATCAACGAATTGGATATAATGGCCGGAAGCGAGTGATAGGCCGGTATTTCTTGCCTCAGAAACACCTCTTCTCGTATTTTTTAGTAATCGTATCCGGTTGTCTTTTTGAGCATAGTCTGAACAAATTTCATAAGTTCTATCGGTTGATCCGTCTTCTACAATGATAATTTCCAGATGGGGATATGTTTGTCCGATTACGCTATCAAGACAGTGTGCGATGAATTTTTCGCCGTTATAAACAGGAATAATTATACTTATTATTATTTTTTCCACAGTAGTCCTTTTTTAAGCACATGAAGTTATCTGATACAACCCCGTATCCCTTAGTTAATTACCCTCCACATAATATCAGAAATTATGATGTATTCAATATTATTTTTATTTCAGATCATGACTTGTACGGAATTGCTACGGTTAGAGATAAAAAAGTGTGGTTGTTGTGTTGTTAAGGCAAGATCTAATAATGAATAGATTAGTGAAACGGGCTCAAGGCATATCACTGTCAATCTTCAAAAAGAAGAAGTTATTGACCGGCAATTACGGACATGTTACTATCGCGTACGTTATTAAAGACCGGTTATAAGAAAGGAGTATTAAGATTATGATACCCAAAATAATTCATTTTTCATGGATCAGCGGAGATCCGTATCCACCGTTGGTAGAAAAGTGTTTGAAAAGTTGGGAGAAATTTGCTCCTGACTATGAGATCATGCATTGGGACAAAGATCGTTTCGATATTCAATCATTACTTTTTACCCGTCAGGCCTATGAACACAAACGATGGGCATTTATTGCCGACGTGCAGCGGTTGTATGCTTTATATATGTATGGCGGAATTTATCTTGATTCGGATGTAGAATTAGTGAAACCTTTGGATGATTTTTTAAATAATGTCGGTTTTATTGGATTTGAAGGGGAGAATTCCTTGTCTACAGGGGTGATCGGTTGTGAAAAAGGTCATCCGTGGATAAAGCGGCTACTTGATTACTACGATGATCTTCCGTTTATCGATGCCGACGGAAGTTTATATAATATTTCCAACGCAGCTACAACCAGCGAGATTTCAAAACAGGAATTTGGTTTCGATCCTACTAAAAAAAACCAAATAATCGCCGGAAACATCAGAGTTTACCCGCAAGCTTGTTTTTCACCGAAAAGTCTGTATACATGGAAGATCGAGCCTACCGCCGACACGCATGCGATCCATCATTTCGCCTGTTCATGGGTATCTAAAAAAGATAAATGGTTAATAAAAAAACAACAGTTTAAAAATAAGATCGCTATGATGACCACTCGGTTATTTGGCGACCGATTTACCGCCATTTTATTTTCTATAAAAAGGAAATTATTTTTCAAATGATAAAAATTTGCCATATTACAAGCGCCCACCCGCGTTATGATATTCGTATTTTTTTAAAGGAATGTAAAAGTCTTGCCAATGCTGGTTATGACGTGACGCTTTTATGTACGGACAATAAACCGAATGAGATCAAAGACGGCGTCTCGATTATCTCAGTCGATTTTCATGCAAAAAACAGATTTCATCGTATTCTTCATGCAAAAAAAATATTACTAAGAGCTGCATTGAATATTAATGCGGATATCTATCATTTTCATGACCCTGAGCTTTTATCACTCGGTAGCGCTTTACGCTCAAGGGGGAAAAAGGTTATATATGATACTCATGAGGATGTACCTCGTCAGTTATTGACCAGAGCCTGGATACCGCTATTTTTGAGGAAAATCGTTTCATTTCTTTTTGAAAAATTTGAAAATTATCATGCGAAACGTTTTAACTATATAATTGCTGCAACGCCGCATATTGCCGAAAGATTTATTACCGTGAATACACAAACTGTAGCCGTCAATAACTATCCGTTGAAAAGTGAGATCGTTCGATCAGCAGCATGGGCGCAAAAAAAGCCTCAATGCTGTTATATCGGCGGGATCGGCGTTATACGCGGTATTTATCCTCTTATGGATGCGCTAACTATAGCAAAAGTACCGTTGCAGATGTGTGGTGATTTTGATACCCTTGAGTTAAAAAAACAGGTCTCGGCAATGCCCGGATTTGCTCATGTTGTCTACCATGGTCTTTTACCGCGGCAACAATCGCATGATGTGGTAAACATGTGTAAGATCGGTATTGTTACCTATTTGCCCGAAGAAAATCACATCGCGTCGCAGCCCAATAAATTGTTTGAGTATATGGCGGCAGGTATTCCTGTCATAGCTTCACATTTTCCGCTTTGGAGATGTATAGTTGAAGAAAATCACTGCGGAATATGTGTTGACCCGGAAAATCCTCGTGAGATAGCCGAAGCAATTCGCGTGATCTTAGCAAATGATGACCAGGCTCGTACCATGGGGGAAAACGGCAGAAAAGCTGTTGAAGAGAAATACAATTGGAGCGCACAGGAGCAGATATTGTTATCCGTATATGAGCGTTTATAACAACCCGGGATCACTTATTTCTTAAAAAGAGGTGCAGATGTATACGCTGATTGTGGCACGGGGGTATCCCCAAAAAAAATACCCGCTGTACGGAATATTTGAATTTGATCAGGCTAAGGCCCTTGTTCGAGCCGGTTGTACCGCTGTATTTGCCGTAATTGATTATCGCTCTATCAGAAGATGGCGAAAATGGGGCATAGAATACTTTATCAAAGACGGTGTAACGGTAGCTGCGATCAACATACCATGCGGCGCACTTCCGCGTTCAATCGCTATTCCCGTCGCGACGTGGGGATTTGGAATGCTTTTCCGTTATATCGTGAAAAAGATGGGGCGTCCCGATGTTATTCATGCGCATTTTACCGATTATGCGTTAATTGCGTCAACGATCAGCAAAAAGGAATCTATACCGCTTGTGATAACTGAACATTCATCCGAGGTAATCCAATCTTCCTTGGATAAAAATCGTCCTGCTGTTGCAAAAAAAACGTATGATAAAGTTGATGCCATTATTGCCGTCAGTCCTGCTTTGGCGGCTACAATATCTGAGAAATACGGAAAAAAATCTCGTTATATCCCGAACATCATTGATATGGATATTTTTAATTATGTCTCTCGAGATGCGCGGAAAGGTTTTCATTTCATATCGGTAGGAAATTTGATCGAACGAAAGCGAATGGACCTGACAATTCAGGCGTTTCACAAAGCGTTTCAACATCAAAGCGATATATATCTGACCATTTGCGGCGATGGACCCGAGCGCAATAAACTGGAGAAACTTATTGCGGAATACGGGCTTGAAAAAAGAATTACCTTGAAGGGATTATGTTCGAGACAATCGATCGCCGTATTTTTTAATGAAAGTGATGCGTTCGTGTTGGCGTCCCGAGCCGAATCATTCGGTGTTGCCTATGTTGAAGCGCTTGCGACGGGGCTTCCCATTATTGCCACCAAATGCAGCGGAGTTAATGCTTTCATTCAAGACTCTAACGGATTACTTGTAGAAATTGATGACCTTTGCGGACTTAGTGAGGCAATGCATACGATGGTTCAAAACTATACCGCATATGATGCCAGGGGGATCGCTCTTGATACAAGATCGAAATTTTCTTCAGAACCGGTTGCGCGACAATTGATGGATGTATA
>CAZIJP010000064.1:0-14991 GCA_964539615.1 uncultured bacterium | reverse complement strand
CTATTTGAAGCGGCGTAATTTTAATCATAATGACACAACACGTTTATCGGCAATAGTGATGTCTTATTTATTCTTACTAAAGATTTGATGATCCAAATAATAACACGTAAAACTCTATTCATTCCATTCATCACATAACTTTGAATAAAAAAAGGCACGGAATATCCGTGCCTTTAAAAATTGAACAACCGGCAGATCAAAACAACGTTTTGCTGCTGAGGTAGAAATCTTTAACGACCATGGCAGGCGCAAAAACAGAATACCACGAGTCGATCTCGCCTGCGCCTTTTCCTAGTTCAACGATACGATCGAGCATTTTCATCGGCGAATCGTTCCACCGGAAGTGTTTTGAACCGCACGCGATCTTTCCGTCTTCGATATAGAAGAACCCGTTGCGTGTCATACCGGTAAGTGTAAAATCATCCATTTTTACCATGCGGATATACCACAGGTCTTTTATATAAAAACCACGTTCGATGCCTTTCAGCAATTCCGCTTCAGTCTTAGTGCCTTCGTTCATCACAAAGTTTGTCAGGCCCCACGGCTGAGCGCCTGTCTTATTCGCCCAAAAGCGCGAACAAGGCAGATCGACAAGGTTGCCGTTCTCAAAAAGTTTGCGTTTATTAACAGGCATTCCCTCGCCGGTGAACGGCTGGGATACTGCACGAATATCAGACGGGTCGGTATAAATCGTTACACGCGAATCACCGATCTTCTGCCCCATTTTCCCGACATACGGAGAATACCCTTCATCCACTGCACGTTTATCAGCGCCGTAAAATGCCATATAAACCAACAACTGGGCTGCGGCATGAGCAGAGAACAGCACGGTATAACGTCCCGGTTCAAATTCGCGGGGATTTTGAGAAAGCAAGGCATCCTGAAATGCTTCGTTATACAATTTCTCGGCATTCACCGGACCGATTGTGGCGGTGCTTACGCCGGCATTTCCTTTTTCGCCTTTATTGTCTACCGTGTTGGAATATGCGGCAACTGCCGTCTCAAAGAACATATGTGCGCCGTTTTTCGTTGATACACCTGAGGAAAATAATCCGTTGGATACCGAACCGGAAACGGTCACGCCGTCTTTTTGCGCACGTTCAACCGGTATCTTTGCATAAGCGGCACGGTCTGCCGGTGTCATGCTTGCGATGGCCTGATCCACCGGAGCAACGGCTGAGATGTCGGCTTTGCCGAGTGTCGGCATATACTCTTTATCTTCTACCGATAAACGGGCGGTAGCTTCACAGGATGCCACCATGGACTTCAACCCTTCATCGGTAAGATTAGCGCTGGATACGGTAGCTTTCTTCGCGCCGAAATAAGCGGTAAAATCCACACTTTCGCGCTCGACATCAATATTTTGTGTGACCATGTTGCTTGCAAAACGTGTCAGCGCATTGGCCTCAGCGTTATAGCTGATACGAAAATCATCGGCAACAGTCAATTTTTTGATCTTCTCTGCAATTTCTGAAAAACGTTTATTCTTATCCATTGAAAGCACCTCCCAGAGAAATATTTCTGAAACGGGCGGGCGCGGAACCGTGGGTCATTTGTGCAACCTGGCCGGGTTCGCCTTTACCGCAGTTGAGCACGCCGTACGGTTCCCAGAAACGTTGGTCGCAGACGGCATCGCATGAGTTCCAGAAATCTGTCGTGATGGCCTGATAGATAACATCGCGGAGCGGTTCGGTGATCTTTCCGTTCTTTATCTCATGGAACATGTCGCCGCCGAACTGGAAATTGTTGCGGTTCTGATCGATGGAGAAACTGCCGCGTCCTTCTATAAGCACGCCGTCTTTTACATCGGCGATCATTTCGTCCAGTGTCATATTATTTTTGCCTGCCATAAGGCTCAGGTTCGGGATACGGTTGATCGGTTGCGATGCATACGAATCCGCTCTGTTACAGCCCATGCTTTCGGTATCGCCGATTATATGCGCTGTCTCACGTGTAGTGCCGTAATTTGCAAGTATGCCGTCTTTTATTATGTGCCATTTTTTTCCCGGGATACCGTCATCATCCCAACCCCACGTAGCAAGTCCGCCTTCAAGGGTATTGTCGGCAACAAAATTCACGATCGGCGAAGCATATTGGAGCTTGCCGCGTTTTTCCGGTGTTGCAAATGACGTACCGGCATAGTTGGCTTCCCAACCGAGCACACGGTCGAGTTCCGTAGGATGGCCGACCGATTCATGTATGGTGAGCACAAGGTGTGAAGGCAGGAGCACAAGATCGCGTTTGCCTATCGGCCCTTGTTTTGCGTATAATTTCCGTACGGCATCTTCAGCTATCTTTTCGGCATTTTCGACAAAAGGCTGTGCCTCGATCCATTCATAACCGTGTGATTTCGGATATTCCTGCATCATACGTGTCTGAAATGTATTATTGCCCACTGCAGTGACCGTATAGGTGCCTGACGTAAGGTTGACTTCATTCTCGAGGTCGGCGCCTTCCGTCGACATGAAATACTGATGCATTTTCTTGAAATACAAGTTGCCGTCCACACGTTTTACTTCTTTTTGTTTTCTTGCGCGTTCAGCAATTGTAAACAGAAGATTCAGTTTTTGATCCAAAGGAACAGTGAACGGGTCTTTCTTAACGTTTGAACGGAATATGCCGGTTTGAGCCTTGTCCGGTGTTTGTTTCATCGGATTTTGAGAGATCACAGCGGTAGACTTGGCGATCTCGATCGCTTTTTTCACCGTCTCGGTGATTTTTTCATTCGTCAGATACGGCGTTGCCGCAAATCCCCAGCGCCCTTTCACCATCACTCGTATACCGATACCTACTTCGTCGCTTGAAGACAGGTTTTTTAAAACATCATTAAATGTGTAAATATTCTCGATCTTCGTGCTTCGGAAACGCACGTCGGCATAATCGGCACCGAGCGACCGTGCCGCATCCAACGCAAACGTAACAAGATTTTTCATACGCTCACCCCTTTATTTCGCTTTGCTAAATAAAAATACCGCAACAATCTCCTCCTGTCAATCTTTTATACGCACATCAGACAATTTCGTTTCACGAAAAACAAGTCACTGTAATAAATGCGTTATGATCCGTTCTGTACTGTTGCCGTCGCCGAATAAAGGCATTTGTTCTTTTACGGAAAAATCGATCAAATTAAGCGTGTCAACTGCTGCAGGGATCGAATGCAAATCAGAAACGAGGATATTCCATCCGCTGTCGACCGTTTCCACCCATTCGGTCTCATCACGTAAAGTAATACACGGCGTACGCATGAAATAGGCTTCTTTCTGTACACCGCCGGAATCGGTCATGATGACCTGCGCATGTTTTTCAAGAAGGATCATATCAAGATACCCGACCGGTTCGATGATGCGGATATTTCCGGACGGATGAATTGAGTATTGTTCAAGATACCGTTTTGTACGGGGATGCAGCGGTAAAACTACCGGCATGTCGAGTTTGCCGAACGCATCAAATATGACTTTCAAACGTGCCGGCTGATCGGTATTCTCGGCACGGTGAATGGTGGCAAGCGTATAGGATTTCACACCCAGATCGAGCTTATTGAGTATCATTGATTTTTTCTCAGCTAATCCGGCGCTGGTCAAAACGGCGTCATACATCACATCGCCGACATTATCCACTACTAGTCCGTAGCCTGTAAGTTTTGAAGGTTTGCCGTTGTAGAGCCCTTCGTTCTTCAAATTAGCAACGGCTGTATCGGTCGGACAAAACAGATAACTCGCCAAGTGATCGGTAATTATACGGTTTTGCTCTTCCGGCATCATCATATTAAAACTACGCAATCCGGCTTCAATATGAACCACGGGAATATGTAACTTTGACGCGGCAAAGGCACCGGCTGCTGTGGAATTGGTGTCGCCGTAAACAATCAGAAAATCCGGTTTTTTCTGCAGCAGTACATCTTCGATCTGAATAAGCATCTCCCCGGTCTGCTTGCCGTGAGAGCCGGACCCAACCCCGAGATTAAAATTCGGATGCGGGATATCAAGCTCGTCGAAAAAAACCTCCGACATATTGTTGTCGTAATGCTGGCCGGTATGAATTATTGTATGTTCTACGGACGGATGATGCTCTTTCAGATAACGGCACAACGGCGCAAGTTTGATGAACTGCGGCCGAGCACCGACAACGGTCAATAATTTCATCAACGATCATCTCTTTTTCTGTAACAGGTGGTCGGTCAATTCAAGCGCTTTTTCCATTACCTGTGTCATATTGTAATATTTATATTCAGCCAATCTGCCGATCAGGTGGAGTTTTTTGATCTTCTTCGCTTCATCGGCATATTTTTCATACAACGCTTTATTTTCCGGACGCGGGATCGGGTAATACGGTTCGGTCGTCTTTGTGTGTTCCATCGGGTGCTCATACACGATCGTTGTATACGGCGCCTTCTGACCGGTGATATGTTTGAACTCGGTGATACGGGTAAAGGTATAATTGTTGGGATAATTCACGGTACCGACCGGTTGCGTATATTCCTGATGCACACTTTCAAATTCAAAACGCAAGCTTCTGTACGGCAGTTCTCCTTCGCGGTAATCGAACAAATGGTCGATCTGGCCGGTATAGATCACATCGCCGGAATATTCTTTATCAAACAGCGTCACGTTCCCACCGTTGAACTGCATGACCTCTTTATAGTCGGTGTTCAGCAATATTTTTATTTTTCGATTGTTCAGCATTTTCTCAAACATCGGAGAATAACCTTCCAACGGCATCGCCTGATACGCATCATGAAAATAACGGTCGTCACGGGAAATAACAACCGGCACACGCGCCGTTACGGATTTGTCCAGTTCGTCGGGGCGAAGCCCCCATTGTTTGACAGTATAATTGTAGAAAATATTCTGATAAATGAACTTTGCAAGGAATTTCAATTCCGTCTTATCGCTCTGGATAAGATCGAGGATAGGGATCTCCTGCGTATAATTGAATTGTTTCAATAAAATGTTTTCAAGCTTATTGGCCATCTGCTCGGAATACAGCGCGTGAAGGCTGTTGAGGTTGAACGGGACCGGCACAAGCTTGTCTTCAACCACAGCCAGCACTTTATGCTGATACAGATGCCACTCGGTGAATTTTGAAAGATATTCAAACAGCGCTTTATTTGCAGTATGAAAAATATGAGGGCCGTATTTGTGTACAAGGATTCCGTTGCGGTCATAATAATCATAGGCATTACCGCCGATATGGTTGCGGCGTTCAATAATGAGAACCGTTTTACCCTTATCGGCCAAGCGCTCGGCACAGATACAGCCGGCCACACCACCGCCTACAATTACATGATCAAACATGCCGCCCTCTCTTTCATCGGTTATTTTGCACCGTATTGAGCGTAATAGTCATCGATACGCGCTTTCATGGCATCATCAATATATACCTTACCATTAAGCGGCTTATTATGCAATGTTTCAATTATCTCCTTCATAGTAACTATGGCAAATGTCTTGATGCCGAATTGTTCAAATACCTCATGCTGAGCGCTCTTCTCGGTCTTCCCGCGTTCCATACGGTCGACGGATATGACTATACCGGTGATGGACACATTCGCCTGTGCTTTTAACAGCGGAACACTTTCCTGAATAGAAGTGCCTGCCGTCATGACATCTTCAATGATAATGACCTTATCGTTATCTTTCAATGTGTGGCCGATAACAACGCCGCCCTCACCGTGGTCCTTCGCTTCTTTACGATTGAAACAGAACTCGGTATTCACGTTGTGATGTGCGCTCAGTGCCGATGCTGCCGTCACTACAAGCGGAATGCCTTTGTAAGCAGGTCCGTACAACGCGTCATACTTGCCGTGCAAATGTTCCTCAATGGCCTGTGCATAGAATTCTCCGAGCTTGCGGATCTGCTCTCCGGTCTTATATTTACCGGTATTGATAAAGAACGGCGTCTTGCGTCCGCTCTTTGTGGTAAAATCACCGAACATCAACACATCAGAAGAAAGCATGAACTCGATAAAATCTTTTTTATACGACATATATCCTCCCGTTAATTAACTGCATTTCGAATAACCGCACGAATAACATTTCAGGCAACCTTCTTCATAGGCCAGCGAACTTCCGCAATCCGGACAAACGTCCAATCCGCCTGCTTCCGTATTATGCTTTTGAGGAGCTGCAACTATATCTGTCGGTTTTGCTTCGTATTTAACATCTTGTTTCGTTTCGCGGGTAACTTCCGGCATTGCGGATTTTCTGTTTATATAACTGTCTATCGCCCTGCCGATTGCGTCCGGACAAGACAGGATCAACTCGCCCTTCTGCCACATCGGCGATTGGCAACGAATACCCTTGAGCTGCGCCTTCACTTCATGAGGATCAACACCGGAACGAAGCGCTAAAGAGACCAACCGACTGATAGCCTCGGTCTGCGATGCCGCGCACCCGCCTGTTTTACCGAGACGAGCAAAAACCTCAAATAACCCATCCTCATCCTCGTTGACGGTAACAAAGAGATTGCCGCATCCCGTCGCGATCTTTTCGGTCGTACCCCATACAACCTCAGGACGTGAACGGGGCTTAAGCTCCTGTGTATGCGGCTGACCTGCATCTTGTTTTTTCTCGGTCGTGCCAAGTGTGAGCACTTGAGCATCGCGGCTTCCGTCGCGGTATATGGTCAAACCTTTTACTTTTTCGTGATAGGCAAGAATATACGATTCGCGAACTTCATCGACTGTGGCGGAATTCGAAAAATTGATCGTCTTCGATACGGCGTTATCGGTATGTTTTTGAAATGCCGCCTGCATACGAATATGGCCCACGGGAGTGATGTCGTGGCTGGTCACAAAATATGCACGAATATCGGCCGGCACCTCTTCAATGTCGCGTACGCTGCCGTGCTCGGATACTTTCTCAATGATCTTTTTCGAGTAAACCGCTTTTGCTTTCAACGCTTTTTCAAACAACGGATTGACCTCAATAAGTTTGTCATTGTCCATGACCGTGCGGGTGAAAGCAATGGCAAACAAGGGTTCGATACCGCTGGACACCCCGGCGATCATAGAGATCGTTCCGGTTGGCGCTATGGTCGTTGTGGTGGCGTTACGTATTTTCTGGCCGCGGTCTTTATAGATGCTCATCTCCCAATTGGGGAACACACCGCGTTCTTCAGCAAGCTTTGCAGACATTTTCTTACTTTCGTCATTTACAAAACCCATGACCTTTTCTGCCAATTCAAATGCCTCCGGTGATTCATACGGAATGTGCAATTCGAGAAGCATGTCTGCCCATCCCATCACGCCGAGTCCGATCTTGCGATTGCCCTTTGTGATCTCTTCTATTTGCTTAAGCGGGAATTTGTTCATATCAATAACATTGTCGAGAAAATGAACGGACGCATGAACGGTCTCACGCAATTTGTCATAATCAATGGATCCGTCTTTCAGCATGGCCAATAGATTCACCGAACCGAGGTTGCACGACTCATATGGCAACAGTACCTGTTCACCGCACGGATTAGTGCTCTCGTATTCGCCCAGCTTCGGGGTAGGATTATACTCGTTCATTCGGTCAATGAAAATAATGCCCGGCTCACCGCTTTTCCATGCGCTGTTTACAATGAGATCGAACACGGCCCGTGCATTGAGCGTGCCTGCTTTTTTCTTATTACGGGGATTATAAAGATTATACTCGCCATCCTCAAATACCGCCTGCATGAACTCTTCGGTGATCGCTACGGAAACATTGAAATTGGTAAGCTTGGTCATATCGGTCTTATACGTAATGAATTCAAGTATATCCGGATGATCGACACGAAGAATACCCATATTGGCCCCGCGTCTTTTTCCACCCTGCTTGACAGCTTCGGTGGCCGTATCGAATACCTGCATGAACGACATCGGACCTGATGATACTCCCTTTGTGGATTTTACCATGTCGTTCTTCGGGCGAAGCCTCGAAAACGAGAACCCGGTCCCGCCGCCTGTCTTGTGGATGATCGCCGTATTCTTTATAGCTTCAAATATCCCTTCCATCGTATCTTCAATGGGAAGGACGAAACATGCGGAAAGTTGTTGAATATCCGTGCCTGCATTCATAAGTGTCGGTGAATTGGGTAAAAAAGAAAGAGATGTCATAAGCTCATAGAATTTTTGAGCAGTTTTTTTAACATCTGCATTTTTATCATACAACAGATCCGCCTTTGCAATATTGTCAGCTACACGCTTGAACAACTGCTCCGGAGTTTCCGAAAGGTTACCATGCTCGTCTTTACGTAAATAACGACGTTCCAATACTGTTATTGAATTCTGGGTCAATTTTGTTCCCTTTGTCATTATACACCTCTTTTTTTGCCTGATATTCAGATACTTGATACACGTAAATGATACCCCCATCGCTTAATTCGCCTTTTGGAGTATAACGGAATCACCCCTTCAAATCAAGGATGAAATCAGATAAAAAACACCATTACTCACAGCATGGTATATATATTACACAACTATTTGCAAGCATATTTACGACGCCTGCCGTAATCGTTAAATAGGCAACGAGTTAATTGTTAGTAATTAAATAACGTATAAAAAAATGAACTGAATTAATTCCACATTATCCGTCTGTAAAAAAGGGCGCTTTTATAACGCCCTTGTGAAATACTTAAACTCTCTCTGTTAACGTACCGTAAATGTTACCGATCCGATCTCTTTACCGCTATCATCATTGTCATTCATGCGCAAATCATAATTGCCGGCAGCAGTCGGTGCAATGAATGTCAACGTGCCTGATGTCTTCTTTTCCAGGTATTGATAGGTCAGATCATATTTATCGTTTTCCGCTTCACTCCCGTGCGTTATATTTGACGGGATTATCCCGATCCATGCGCTGGAAGCAAATGAAGACGGCGCAGTGAACGTTACAACGATCTTTTCCCCGGGCTCAAATGCCGTCTTGTTCAAACTCATTGATGATGTACCGAATGAAAAACTACCGGACTGCCCATCGTTGCCTGAGCCCACTGTGAACGTAACGGAACTCACTTCTTTACCGTTGTTATCGGTATCATGCATACGAAAATCGTAATTGCCTGCTTTATCTGGCGCTGCAAAAGTAAGCGTGCCGGATGTGCGTTTCTCGAGATACTGATATGTGATATCATTTTGATCATTCACATCCTCGCTGCCGTGCTGAATCGATGACGGAATAATACCTACCCACGCATCACCGGGAAACGCTGATGAAGCCGTAAACTGCAAGGAAATAGTTTCGCCGGGTTTGTAGGATTTCTTGGGCAGTGTTAATGACACGGAGCTGTTGGTCACGGTAACAGTCCCGACAGTGAATGACACCGAAGCTACCTCGCGGCCGTTGTTGTCGGTATCATGCATACGAAAATCATAACTGCCTTGTTTATCAGGAGCTGTGAATGTGAGCGTACCGGATGTACGTTTTTCCAAGTATTGATAAGATATATCCACACCGTCGTTCTGGGCTTCGCTGCCGTGCGGAGCTGACGAAGGAATGATACCTACCCATGCATCCCCGCCGTATGAAGCCGGTGCCGTGAATTGAACGGTGATCGTCGCTCCCGGAGCTACGTTCTTAGTAGTTAGGGTCAGTTTTTGTGCTGATACGGATACAATACAAAACATGATGGCCATAAATCCTGTAAATATTTTCATAATTACCTCCGTAGTAGTTGAAGTAAGTATACGACCATAAAGTGTAAAGCTCAAGATGGAAATGACAAAAATGAACTTCGATATAATTTAGATTTCTACATCGGTCTGATACAGAGTATCGTGATATCATCGTTGCGTTCGTGTTTACCGGCAAATTCTTTGACCGACTCAAGCACTGCTTTAATGATCTCGCTTGACGGTTTTCCGGTATTCTCAGAAAGTACCGTCAGAAGTCGTTTGTCGCCGTACAGTTCACCCTTCTCATTCATACGCTCGGTCACGCCGTCGGTATACAGGAAAAAACAGTCTCCCGGTTCATAATTGACGATCTTCTGCTCGAGAAAATCACGCAAATGCAGTGTCTTTACAAGATTCAAGCCGATACCGTTGGATGACATAAGTTCAGGTCTCGCTGTTTTATTTGCTATAAAAACCGGCTCGTTATGACCACAGCGCATATAGATAAATTCACGCGTTTCCATATGAAAGATGCCGATGATCATGGTTATGAAGAAATTGCGTTTTTTTGTTTTCAACAGATAGTCGTTGATGTGTTCCACGATCTGAATGGTCTCGGTAAAAAACGTGAATGCCGAA
Source organism: uncultured bacterium (assembly GCA_964539615.1). Lineage (GTDB taxonomy): Bacteria > Macinerneyibacteriota > Macinerneyibacteria > Macinerneyibacteriales > CAYRFE01 > CAYRFE01. Next base: position 4,772 of record CAZIJP010000064.1, on the reverse strand, counting down.
CTGATAACACCCTTCAACTCCGCCATGAAAAACGCTGCCGAAACGCCTTTTCCCGCCACATCGCCGATCACAATACCCAGTCGATTGCCAAGCTGAATGTAATCGTAATAATCACCGCCCACATCAAGCGCCGGTATATAGGCTGCCTTCAGATCGAATTGATCCATTGGCAATGTACGTTTGGGCAAGAGGTCTATTTGGACTTGCCGGGCTATCTCCATCTCGCGTTTGAGTTTTTGATTCTCGATAGCCTCGGTAACATCCTGGAACGACACAATGTAATTGATGATCGAATCGACCTCTTTTTTGTTGTAAAACTTCATGAGGTCTTCTTCTCTGAAAATGAACGGCACGATCTTCATCTGCAAAAACCGCTTTTTGAACCAAAAACGCAACGTTGTTACTTCAAGTGTCGTATAAGCGAGATCAATTTTTTCCTTGATCTGAGCAGTGAGCTCATCGGAAAAGACCGTTGTAAGATTGACCATGTGTTTCTCGCGGTACGGACAATTACGCCGGTCGCATGAGTAACAGATGCCCATGCCGGTACAGATCATACCCTGACCGTCTCCCAGCTCAAGTATCTTTCGCCCTGAAGAATTGATGTTTGCTTGAAGGTTCTTGTCCATGGTCATCAACCCGAACGGTAACCCTTCATAGATGGCAGCGTTGATATTGATGAATGAATTAAGTTCCTTTAGCGATGTGAACCGTATCACATATTGATTGACAAGCAATCCGAGCAATATGATATCATTCTCAGTAATATTCTTTTTTGTTGTAAAATTGATATTGATTATATCATGGAGCGAGAAGAAGACTTCCTTAGCCGCAAAATTAGGCTGTGATTTATAAAAGAAGCGTATGGGTATGAATATTGACACACGAGCACCGTAATTGTCAAACATATCGCGAAATTGGGAATCGTTCTCGCAATCCAGGGAAAAATGAATATCTTTCTCATTCTCCAGAAGATCGATATATTTGCGCATCCAATCGTCGATATTGTAATTGTTTTTCGGCACGCCGTACGGCATGCATTTGTCGTGGTCCATATCGAGGAGCACCATGCTGTCGATACCGTATAATTCTTTTAAAACGATGAAAACATCATTGAAAAAGTTATAAGCTTCATCGTTGAGGTAAATTTTAAAATGAGAAAAAAGTTCTACTTTCATTTACGATTTCAATGCTTTTTTGAAAAAATCCTTAAATCGTTCATCGGCGATACGTAACCGCCGGGACATCTCCACCATGAACGATTTGTATATCTTATGCTTAATTGCAGGATCATCGCCTAATATTCGTTCAAAATCAGATTTCAGGAGAAGCAGGCACTCCACGTCGGTATTCGCTTTAGCGGTCACATACCGCGGTGCATCGTCTATATGCTCGACCTCGCCGAAGAAATTTCCGTCTTTGAGGATCATCATGCTCTGGGTGGGTTTATCACGTACCATCTTGAATAATTCCACTTCACCTTTTTGAATGAAATACAAAGCATCGGCCGAATCGTTCTCTTCAAAAATAACGGTGCCTTTATCGTATGGTTTCAGTAACAAACGCTTTTCAATAATCTTTGCTTCCGCAGGGCTTAACAATGAAAACAGATAATATTTCTCTATCATAACTGCCTCAAATACTCATTTCCATAAGATAGAAGGAGTTCAGTTTGTCACTCGTAGCGCGAATACGTTTGCTGATGCGCAGAATAAGGTTATGCAGAATGATATTGGAAATATCCATCGGTTCCTCAAGCATGACCTGAAAATCCGCTTTGTTCAGCTTCAATAGTTTTGCGCCTTTTTTTGCAATTATCGTGGCACTGCGCGGGCTGTCATCCAACACGGCCATCTCGCCGAGTATATCAAATTTCTCGAGTATAGCGACTTCTTCTTTTCCGATCCCTTCAATATTGACCACCACGGAAAGCTCACCGTCTTCAATGATATACAAGCAATCGCCCGTATCGCCTTCATGAAATACTTCAGTCTCGGGCGGTATTTCGATAATCTCGAATTTATCCATAATTTTGGGGAAGTACGCGAGCGGAACATCAGCAAAAAGCGCAGTTTGTTTTAAAACATCAATTTTTCCCATAGTTTCTCCTCATGCTTTTTGAGTGTAGCCAACATCGAATAATCTGTCAAATCAAATTTGAGGGGAGAAACGGATATATAGCCTGCCGCAATTGCGCCGTCATCGCTCAACGGATCGGTATCCATAACAAAATCACCGGCGAACCAGTAATACTTCCTACCCATCGTATCGGTCCGCTCGTCCATAGATGTCACATAGTAACTCGTGCCTTGCCGGGTGAAACGAATACCTTGCACGGCTTCCTTCTTTCTGTCAGGATAATTGATATTTAAAATGATCTTTTTTTCAAAATGATCGCTTTCCCGCCAGAACGGGATGAAGCGTTTAATGAATAAGCCGATGTCGTCGATGTGCGGTGAATTTACGGATGTCGATACCGCAAGCGACGGCACATTCTCAAAGTAGCCTTCTGCTGCCGCAGACACCGTGCCGGAATATAGAATATTGGTAGCGGTGTTGTAACCTTTATTGATCCCGGATATAACGCAGTCATATTCGTTATGCGGAATGGTCTGCGAAAATGCCGTCTTCACACAATCGGCAGGCGTACCCTCCACCGCATATCCTTTAAATCCGGCCGAACGTTTTATCTCGGTAATGCGCACCGGTTTATAAATGCTTATGGAATGACTGACAGCAGATTGTTCAAAAAGCGGAGCGACGACTGTTACATCGTGCTCCGCAGAAAGATTTTTCCAGAGAACATACAAACCGTCGGAATAAATTCCGTCGTCGTTGACAAGTAATATATTCATTGCTTAATGCTGAACCGGAGACTGTGCATCACGCTGTTGGTTCCATTTCGCCCAGGCATTCTGCTCTTCGGCAGCTTTTGGGTCGATAGGATCCATGCGGACTATGTTGCCGTTCTTATCTATCTTAACCTGCATCATCTCGCGCACGATAACGGTCCATTGCTCAAGAGTGACCTCTTTCGGACCTTCAACTTCGGTTGGGCCGTTCACTTCCGAAGGTTCGTTATTGTTGGGAGCGGTCGTGTCTTTTTTCTTGACGTTTGAGCTTACCTCAACGTTGCCCTTATATACTTTTACCATGGTTGATCCGTCATCGGCGGAATTGATACGAAATATCGTGCCGACGATTGAAGATGATACCGAGGTAGAATCAACGTTAAACACATCATCTTCATTCTGTTTATTGACATTTCCCCAAACTTCTCCGCTTTCGACCTGTATATTGGTGACAACTTTGTCTTTCGATTCTTCATACAATTTCACCATATTAACGGTGGTTTTCGGCGCAAGGCGTATTACAGTACCGCGTGTCAGGGAAATTTCCGCAAAAGAATCCGGTAATGTACGCACCATTTCTTTCGATGCGACATTCGTCTTCAGTGTGGCGGAAAGCCAGTTGGCGTCATCAGCGCCACGTTTTTCGGCAGCACCCTGTAACGCACTGATAATCCCGGTACCATCCTGTGCAAATGTTGTGTAAAAAAATCCGGTTATCATGCATAAAACCGCAAAACCAAATAAATGTCTCATAGCATTCCTCCTGTCATCATTACACGTAAGCATAGCACAAAGTCTGTCCGTTTACAAGTATGTATCAATGAAAAAAATCAGCCGGTAATTACGGTAATACTTTACTATTGAAAATGAAAAATGAATGCATAAACAGTATGCATATTCGGCAGATCTTTCCGCCATTACTATTCATTGATATGATTGCAATTATCAATAATTGATATTCGAAATATTTGCATTTGACAATATTTGCTCTTGACAACTAATTTGATGATTAATATAATACTTGTAAACAAGGGGGTAGAGTATGCGTCAGACTTTTTGCGTTCTTAAGAAGGTTTGTAAAACGTTGTATCTGTTGGAAAAAGAATTGGAAGATCAATTTGATCTTGACCTGAATGAAAGCATGATCCTGTGCCTGTTGGCCGACAAATCCTATAAATCCAGCGATGTAGCGCTTCATCTCGGGATCTCAAATTCACGTATCTCCCGCATTCTCACATCATTGGAACAGAAAAAAATGATCGCTCGCGACGTAGGCAACAGAGACCGCCGCGAAATGTTCTTCTCGCTCACGAAAAAAGCAAAAGATGCTCTTGAAGGTATCCAGGCCAGCAAGATCAATTTCCCGGTCATCACCATCGAAGAAAACTAACAGAAAATTTCCATTATGCCGAAAATTTGTATTATCGGCGGGGTTGCGGGCGGTGCCACCGCCGCAGCCCGATTACGCCGAATCGATGAGAAATCAGAAATAATCATATTCGAACGCGGCTCATATATTTCTTACGCCAACTGCGGGCTGCCCTATTACATAGGCGGCACCATCGCAGAACGCGAGAAATTGTTCGTTCAGACCCCCGAATCGTTTGGCACACGATTCAATATGAGCGTTCGTATCGACAGCGAGGTCACTGCCGTTGACACCAAAGCGCACACGATAGAAATAACAGAAACGAAAACAGGTAAAAAATACACCGAAAAATACGATAAATTGCTGTTCTCACCGGGGGCAGAACCGGTGAAACCGCCGATACCCGGTATAAACGATCCTGCCATATTCACCATGCGCAACGTACCTGATACCGATGCGATAAAAACGTTTGTTGACACGCATAATGTGAGAAAAGCCGTTGTGGTCGGCGCGGGATTTATCGGTCTTGAGATGGCGGAGAATCTCCATCA
>CAZIJP010000063.1:0-15160 GCA_964539615.1 uncultured bacterium | reverse complement strand
TTCTCGCCAATTACTTTCATGATGCGCGCTCCGGTGATCAATACGATGTAACTCACGATAAAAACAGAAATGATTGCCGCCACAAGTACGATCTTCAAAGTAACCGTCTGCGCTTCCTGCATCGCTACGAGCACGCTTGTTATAGCGCCCGGCCCGCATAGCATCGGTACCGCCAACGGTGAGATCGCCATATTCGAAGTGGATAATTTCATTTCAGTATCACTTATTTTGGTCCGTGATATTTTTGCTTGTAGCAGGTCATACCCGATCATAAAAAAGATTATCCCGGCCACAACACGAAATCCGTCGATTGAAATGGAAAATACTTTTAAGATCAACTGCCCTGATACTGCAAAAACGATCACGATCGCAAATGCAAGAAGCGTGGCTTTCCATGCTATACGATGTGATGCCTTTGCATCCATACCTCCGGTTATTGTCATATAAATAGGAATAGCCGCTAAAGGATCGACTATGATAAACAACGATGTCGCATAAAACAACGCAAAGATCAATGTATCTTTCATATCAGCTAACCTCCGGGTTACAACAGGGGAACAATTAGTCCCCTGCTGACCGGAATTTTACTCTTTTTTATCGTCGTTCGCAACCGGTTTCATGAGTTTTTTCATGGCATTCCATTGATTTGTTACTTCTTCTTCCCATGAAAACTCCTGAATATGATATCTCCATTTTTTCCCGATAAATTGAAAGGCCCCGATTATGGCATTAAAAAAATAGCGGGCGTCAATATCGGTCCTGATCTCACCGTTTTTCTGACCTGTCTTGATCAGATCTTCCATCAAAACAAACGAATCATTATGCAGTTCGATCATTTTTTTCAGCAATTTTTTTTCATGCTTAAAAATTTCCTCATCGGTTATCATACAAATGAGCGCTTTGTTTTCGGATATCATTTTAAAACGCTCATAGGTGATCGCTTCAAGCTTTTCCATTGCCGTTGTGCTTCGAGCAAGAGCCTTTTTTACATTTTCCATACCGAGCGTACCGAAATAATCAACGATCGCTGCCAGTATTTCATACTTACTTTCAAAGTGACGATATAAAGCAGCTTCAGTCATCCCCATCTTCTGAGCGATACTTTTTATCGTAAGCATCTGCACTCCCGATTCCGCTATCACATCGAGAGCGCATTGCATGATCTCTTGTTGCCGGGTCGTTAATTCAGTCATCAGTCGCGGCCCTTCAAAGGCGATTTGACCGTATGCTTTGTCATTTCGTCGATAGCAAATGAATACCCCAAGATACCCTCGTGTGGGAATTGTTCCCGCAACGACTCAAGGTTTTCCAGTATGATGTTCGCGCTTTCGTCATCACACACAATAAGCATCATCTGATTTTTTCCCGGCCACACATGGTCATTAAATCTCGGTTCTGTGGAATAACCCCGTCCAAAAACCTCTGGAATAATGGAATAAGCTCCAACGCCGATACGTTTCATCAATTGCAACAATTCATCCTGTACAGTTTCGGGGTAAATGATATGTACCGATTTCATGCGTGTGCCTCCCATTCATTCTTACTTTTTTTCTTTTCAAATGCGTAATAGATCGTTGGTATGAGAATAAGCGTTACGAATGTCGAGAACAGCAAGCCGCCGATAACGCTCGTTCCGAGCGGCACCCAAGATTCCGAACCTTCACCCTTGCTCAAAGCAAGCGGAAGCATACCGAAAATAGTGGTCAATGCCGTCATCAAAACAGGACGTAATCTTGTTTTACCGCCCAACACCACGGCATCATACAAAGAATATTCTCGTGCACGGAGAAGATTGGTATAATCGATAAGAACGATAGCATTGTTAACGACCGTTCCTACCAGAAGCAGCATACCGACAAACGTAATGATGTTAATGTTCAGTCCGGTAATAGCAAGTATGAAAAACACTCCGCTGAAAGCAAACGGCACGGATAACATGATGATAAAAGGGTCCCGCAGCGATTCAAATTGTGCCGCCATGACCATGTATACAAGTACCATGCCGGCGAGTACGGCAAGAGTCAGGTAAAAGAATGATTTCTTTTGATCTTCAGCCTGTCCGCCTACGACAACATCGATACCTGTGGGTTTTTCAAGAGCCGTAACCGCTGCCTTAACATCAGCGGAAATTTCTCCGAATGAACGCCCGTAAGTACCTGCCGTCACATAAATCAATCTCGTTTGCTTATTACGTTCGATCTCCACCGGACCTTGTGCGATCGATATTGTAGCAAAATTCGATAGAGGTACTTTTTCACCGGAAGGTGTCAAAACGTTCATACCCTTCAAATCGCCGACATCTCTGCGTAATTCATCTTTTATTTGAAGAATTACATCAAATTCATCGCCGCCTTCACGATACCTTGTAGCAGTCAAACCCGAATATTGCGCACGCAATTGATTACCAACACCGCTAACCGTTAAACCGAGAGCATATAATTTTTCGCGATTAAAGGTAACGGTAACTTCAGGTTTTCCGGAATCTCGGGATATGTTGGTATTCCGCACTCCGTCAATTTTTTTCAATGTGTTGGCAATTTTTATGGCCATGTCATTTGCTTTTTTCAAATCATACCCATAGACCTCCACTTGAATAGATGAACCGCCCCCCCCGAATAAACTTCCAAACATATCTTCGGAACTGACTTGTAATTTTTCCACTTCTTTCAATCCGATCAACTTTTTTCGAATAACTTCGGCTATTTCTTCAGCACTTCTGGTGCGTTGGATTTTATCTGTGAGCTGTATCGTTATTCGGGCAGTATTGATGTCTTCTTTTTGACCGAAAATTGCGGAAAATCCTCCTTCCGATTTACCGGTAATCATAAAGGTTCGTTTAATCTCAGGGATCCCTTCACGTATGATATCACGAATACGATGAGAAACTTCCTGAGTGCGTTCGAAACTGGTTCCCTGCGGCATCGTAACATTGACCTCAACTTGTCCGGAATCAGACGCAGGCATGAATTCTGTCCCAACAAATAATGCAACTACGATGATTGAGGACAATAATATTGCTGAGGCAATAAGCATCGTTGATTTGCGATTGTTCACTGCCCAGTTAAGAGCACGTTCATAACTATTCTCAAGCGATTCAAAAATCTTTTCGGACCATTTAAATATTTTCGTCCGACTTTTTTGAACACGTAATAGTTTGGATGAAAGCATCGGCGTGAGCATCAATGCGGCAAGAAGCGAAGCCATAAGAACCATGATTATTGCATAACCGAGTTGCTTGAATAAAATTGCCGAAAGATCGTTTATGAAGAATATCGGTATAAAGATAACTACCGTCGTAAGTGTGGATGAAATAATAGCACCGCTCACCTCAGATGCTCCGTACATCGCAGCTTCATGCGGGTCTTCACCCCGTTCAATATGCCGGTAGATATTCTCCAAAACGACAATGCCGTTATCAACCACCATACCGATCGCTATCGCCAAAGACGACAAACTTATGATGTTAATTGTAAAACCATTTATATAGAAAAATATAAATGCCACAATAAGCGAAAAAGGCATGAGCGTAAAAATGATAAAACTCCCGCGAATATTACGCAAAAACAGGAGCACAACCAATACAACAAAGATACCGCCCGATATGATCGTTGATGACAAGCTGTTCACCGAGTTGCGAATGAACTTACCGTTGTCATACAATACTTCCATTTTCATGTCCTGGGGTAATCTTTGCTGTAACTCTTCAATTTTCGCAGTAACTTTATCAACAACATCCACGGTATTCGCACCGGATTGTTTTTGTAAAATGATGAACATGGCACGTTTACCGTCAATACTGATCTCTCGGTCCTCTTCGTAATATCCGTCTTCGATACTTGCAACATCTTTGAGCCGAATAATCGTACCCTGGCTGTTGCCGATAATGATATCGCCGAGTTCTTTTGTAGAATCAAATTCACCGGGAACACGTAATACATAATTTCGACGTTCATTTTTGATTGTACCGGCTGGGACCGATTCATTTTGAGCACCGATAATTGCAGCAACTTGTTGCGGTGTTATACCGATATCATTGAGCTTATCACGATCAAAATCAATATGAATCTCACGCATCGGACCACCGCGGATACTTGCAGCACCCACACCGGGTATACGCTTAAGTTGTTCAACTACTTCCCGATCAACTATCGTACGCATCTCATTCACGTTATATTTTGATGTAACGGAAATGAACATGATCGGAAATAACGAGAAGTCGAATTTGAAAACGGTCGGCCGCTCTGCATCATCCGGCAAAGCGCTTACGGCAAAATCGAGAGCACTGCGGATATCACTGGTCCCTGAATCAATATTAGTACCCCATTCAAATTGAATACTCACTACAGACAATCCCTCACGGGAAACTGAGGTAACTTTTTTGATATTAGGAACGGTCGATACTTGTTTTTCGATTATTTCTGTAACTTTTTTTTCTACATCTTCAGCGCTTGCACCACGGTAAGTAGTTAAGACACTTACTGACGGAGGCGTAATATCTGGAAACAGATCAATGCTCAATAACACCAAAGCCAATAAACCTATAGCAAACAATGCAATAAAAGCCATTGATGTGGCTACCGGCCGGCGTACGGAAAATTCCGAAAGGTTCATACGCTATCCCCCTTACCGGACTTTAAGCTTCACGCCGTCATCAAGGCTGCGTTGTCCGACAATAATGATCTGATCGCCTTTTTTTAGGCCTTCGGTGATCTCAATATAAGTATTATAAAATATTCCTGTTTTAACGGTCATTGCACGCGCGATAAAAGATTCCTGCCCGGGTACCGTTTGACCATCGGTCTTTTTCTCATCCTTCACAGCAATGAATACCGTCTGGCCGTTGATAAGAGCTTCTTCGGGGATTGCCAAACGTTTGGTCTCGCTGAATATCAACGATGCCCTCACAAACATCCCGGACCGTAAGCGTGTGTTCGGATTAGATGAACGGATGGTTGTTTCTATGGTATGCGTCATGCTGTTTGCTACGGGAGCAACTTTATCTACCCAACCGGTAAGCGTGATATTGGCATCATCCGAAGTTAAAATAACTTTTAGTCCGTTGCGCAACCGGCTGACATATGATTCAGGTACCGATACTTTTACCTCTATCATGCTCATATTAGAAACGAGCGCGATCGGTTTTTGACCGGGCATAACCATTTCTCCCTGATCGCAAAAGGTCTTTCCGATAATACCATTGATCGGTGATTTGACCGGAGCGGGTTCATATTCTACACCCGTAACATCACGGTCAATCAATGCGATCACATCGTCTTTTTTGACCCATTGTCCTTCGCGGACCTTATACTCGATCAATTTTCCCTGAACCTTTGAATACACATTCACATCTTCAATACCTTTCACCGTTCCGGTGGTTTTAAATTCATCCCGCATAGTAACAAGATCGACCGGCGCCGTCGTTACTTCTATCAGCGTTTCGGTGACAGCGATTGTTTTCTTTTTCCCTTTACATGCAACAACGGTGACCAGCAACATTGCAACAACGATACCAATGATTACATGCTTCATATTATTCCTCCCCGAACAATGTTCCCGTTACATTCTTCAACTCAAGGACCGCTAAGTTCATATCATATTTTGCTTGTATATAACCAGTGCGACTGTCATTGTACCCGAGCCGTGCGCGCATAAGGTCCAACAGTGAGATCAATCCTTCTTTATAACTGCTTTCAGCTAAAACCAAGGTCTGTTGTGATAACGATAATGCTTCTTCTTCAGCCTTAAATCGTTCACGGGTCTCAACGATGGTCTCATATTTCATACGGACATCCATACGGATCTTTTGTTCGATATCCATTCTGGTTGCTCTAAGAGAATCAAGTGTTAAACCTGTTTTTTTGACTGAAGATTCGCGACTGAAACCGTCAAACAGATTCCATGACAAAAACAATGATATTGAATAATTATCATTCCATGCATCATCCCAATTTTCTTTGCTTACTGAATATGAGCCATTCATCATAAGTTTAGGAAGATACTGGCCTTTTGATATCCGGTGGGCATAAACCAACGATTGTTCATTGGCCTGTAATATCAACAGATCGGGGCGTTTTTTTAACGCTGTCTCAATAAGCGGTTCAACGGTAGCAGGAAGCACGTAATCTTCAACGGAAAAATCCTGAGCGATGATCAATTCTTCTTGTTCAGACATACCGATACTATTTTTCAATCGGAGCAATGCCACATGATCAAGGCTTTTCAATTTAATATGCTGCGGATAGAGATTACTCAACTCCACACGCGCCTGCAGAAGATCCACCTGTGTCGACTCGCCGTTCTTATACCGTGCCTCAGCCATTGCGACCTGTTTTTTAACGATCTCAAGAGACTCTTCGATTACCTTAAGCATCTGATGCGTATAGATGACATTATAATACGTTTGCGATACGTTATAGGTAGTATCCATCTTCAATTTACGGTATTCTTCATCAATCGCTTCCCTCCGTTTATACTGGGACTTGAGATTATAGAACAATGCTCCGCCCATAAATAACGGCTGAGATGCCGCGATCGAAGCGGTATAATCGGGAGCTGTGGCTCCGGGCATCGACATCGTCATATTAAAATTATCCATTGAAATGTTAAACGTTGTGCTTTGAGCTGGCTTTTCATAGAGTATATAGCCTGCATTGGCAGTTACTTTCGGCAGAAAAGCACCCCATGCCGCAGTGATCTCACTGTCAAGCATTTGAATATCACGTTCTTTGTTCTGGATCGATACGTTATGCTTCAAAGCATAATCCACACATTGCCCCACGGTCCATTCGGCCGAGGTCACGGAAAACGGGATCATCGCCAAAGCGATCAATAACAGTCGTCTCACAGTCTTCCTCCTTTATACTTGACCGGGCTTAACCGGCAGTAAGTAAGCGTTCACTTACAAAAGTATATGCAAAAGTTTTTTTGCTGTCAATTAAATTCTGTAAGTTTATAGAATAATTGTTGTTTTTTAAATAACCACTCCTTGTCTGGCCAAAATAAAATGAGCTAAATACTGAAAATATGGTCTATTTATTCTCTTGATAAATCACAATACCAATGTTTGAAAATGTTTGAAAAAGATTATATCGAAATAACAATGATCAAACTCTTATTGTAAATCAAGATACTGCCGTATCAGTTCATCGACAGAGCGACGGCTTTTAATATTTGTGCAACAGATCGAGCACGATGTGATGCTGTTGTACATAAATTTTCCACGTGCATCCTTTGCAAAACCACCTCGCGCATTAAATTCAACCATGAATGGATACATATCGGCACATACGATTATCATCAAACCCAGCCGCTTGGAAAATCGAATAAGAAAACGCATCCCGCTGTCGTCCTCAAAGGTATACTCATTGATATCATCAAGATTTTCAAAACGCCCGACCAATTCCGATGTCACCGTCACTCCGATTTCTTTTTCACAAAGAACGATCGTTACCATTCGCATAAGTTCTGTGACGGTATGTAAAAAAGAACCGTCAGTGATCCGTCTTTCAGGTATATAGATATAAAACCATTCCTGGTCCTCTGCACCGAAAAAGCGCCTTTTAATAGTATGGAAAAGAGAATATGTGCCGTCTTGCCAGCGTATTTTACAGCAATGAGATAAATTATGGCGAGATACTATCACACCGAATTGTTCTGAAGATGAGATCTCACCAGTTCGTTGATTTTTTGTAGTATAAACATACCGCACGGCATCTCCGTCCTGCATGATCTCGTGAATATACGTATAGGCTGTTTGATCATCTTTATCAAAAAACACTTCTTCCCATGATACTGTAATATCGCGGCATTCTTTCATATGTATACCTTACAACCGTTATAAAAATTATTCAATAGTTATTTCATAAAAAAAAGGGCGCTTAAGCGCCCTTGAATTATATTGTCAGTAGATAATTATTAAACTTCATCGTCATCAATGTAACATTTACCCAAACCGGTATTGGCACGAACTTTTTTATGTTTTCCGGAAACATCAATGTTACCAATCCCGGTATCAGCTACGATCAATCCGTCAATGTCATTGATCGAAATATTCCCGGCACCGCTATCGGCATCAACATCGCCTTTGATATCATCAAGCTCTATGTTTCCAGCGCCTGTTTCAACTGTTACATCACCAATGACTTTTTTGATCTCTACATTACCGGCGCCGCTGTCTGCTTCAATGATGCCTTTTACATCGGTCAGAGTGATATTGCCGGCACCTGTTTCTACGGTCAAATTTCCCGTTATCTTTTTCACATCAAAATCACCTGCACCGCTACTGAGGTCCAAATTCATTGAACGAGGCACTTCGATCGTTATATCAATAGAAATAGAAATGCTGGAACCAAAAAACCAATGATGTTTACCTTTTTTCAGATCAAATTCAAAAACGGCCTTATCACCTTTTTTAACAAGATCCATTTTGCATTTTTTCAGATATTCAACAGCTTCATCATCATCCATCTTACGAATAACGATATCTGCTGTCACAACGATTTCTTTTGTCGTCTCCGAGCCTACGATCTCAACGGAACCGACCGGTACGTCAACGCGTAATTCTTTGATACCATTCGCATCAAGTTTCCATGTTTTTGTATCATCATATTTTGCGAAAAGAGGTTGAAGCACAAGAACACTGATAAAAACCAAACCGATGAGCATTTTCATGGTACCCTCCTTCATTTTCCTATATGACAATTTTTTTCGGGATTTTGTTTCAATAATCGAACTATTGAATACTGAAAATCAGGATCGGATCTATAAGATAACAAATAATCCGACGATCGCAGCATATGCAATCTGGTGACCGAAATATTCGGCTATAAAGAAAAGATAGCCCAAAGTCAATGCTTCAAAACATTTGATCATAATCAATTCACCGGTATAATGATGATTTTTATGCAAAATATACAGTATAAATCCTTCAACTACCATTGTTGCACACAGAATGATCCACGAAAATTGCAGAAAAAAAATCAATTGCGCAGCCATCAACACAAGACCGGTCAACGGAAGCATGAATGTACCGGAATAACGCGGGTAATATCGATGAATTTCATTGTGAACCTTACGTGCTTTTACGATATAATAAAATTCAAAAATTTTATATAATATTATTTTAAGAGCCAAACTTATCAAAACAACAACTGTATCCCATCGAACCAACCATAAAATGGTATCAACAACAATAAAAAACAAAGAAAAAACCAATGGAAAAATATAAGCGACCGTATTAATGTGAGCAAAATCTTTTTGACTGGTAAACAACTGCGTATTAAAAAAACCTAATTTCATTTTTTTCATGACCACAAATGCATATGCGCCTATGCATACAGAAAGCAGCAAAAAAACAAAATAAATCTGCTTAAGATCAATTATTAAGGCTTCCATTTCCAATTCTCCGTAAAAGTTGTTGTGCGGTTATACCGATAATCGTACCTGTGAAACACCCTATCGCAAGCAGTATAGCAAAAAGCCAGAGAATTTCAAGATGAGGAATGAAAAAGAAAAATACCACTGCAAATTGACCAAGATTATTAAAGAACGCTGCGCCGACACTAAGCGGTATAATTGATAAAAACCGTTTTCCGATTACAAGAAACGAAAATGTGGCAGCATTTCCGGCAAGAGCTATAAAAAAACCCGGTGTACCAAATTTTCCCCACAGCAATGCCGAAATGATCAATTTAAATAAAATGACCAACCCGGCACCGCGAAGTCCGATAACATACACTGCAATGATGGTCATAACATGAGCGATGCCGATCCGCATATTCGGTACCGGCGTTGGAAGCAACATATCCAACGAATTTAATATGACCGCACCTGCAGTAAGAAGCGCGGTAAAAATAAAAAAACGTGTTCTTTTTCTATTCATGAAATTCCTTACTGAGTAATCGCATCGGTAAAAACGTTCTTTTTAGGAGGCGTAACACGAATGATTACTTTGTTGGGGGCACAAATGATCAGACCGTCACCGACCCAGCCGGTTTTCTCGCATTGCTTTCCCGCACACGTCGCATGTGTCACTCGAACATGCCCTAGTAAAATTTCAACACGATGCGTTCCGATATCGATGATTGTATCATGGGATAATGAAAGTGTTTTCTGCATAAACGGAGTTATGATGACCACGTGATCAGTATCATTCGATGTATTTTTCATACTCATTGCGAAAATGAACAAAACCGAAATCAGCACGCCTATACTTAGTAAAAATAACACATCATTTTTCTTCACTGAACAAATCTCCCATACAGTTTGCTGCCGCATTGTTTACAGTCGCTTCCCGCTAAACCGCTGGTATTGATTGAATATCCGGTCCTGCTAATAATAATGCTTCCGCAAGCACGGCAAACAGTATCCGCATGTCCTTGAGTCACATTACCGGTATACACATAATGCAGCGTTTTTCGGGCGATCTCCCATGCGTTTTCAATCGTGATTAACGGTGTATCCGGCGCTTTGCATTTGTAAGCCGTATGATAGCGAGAAATATGAAGCGGTATGTGATTACCGCATTCGTCGGCGATCCATCTGGCTAATTCTGATATTTCTTCGCTGTTGTCATTGATCCCTGTCACGATCAGATTGGTTATTTCCAGATGAACACTCGACTCCGCAATGATCTTTGCCGTTCTCAGCACAGGTTGCAATGTCCCGCCGGTGAATGTTCGATAACTCGCATCACTCATGGTCTTTATATCAAGATTCACGGCATCGATGAACGGGATAAGATTGCGCAACGGTTGCTCACTGATATATCCGTTTGAAACGAGTACGACAGAAAAACCCGGGATCGTTTGCTTCACTTGTTCAGAAAACTCACGAATATACTCATACCAGATGATCGGCTCAGAATAGGTGAACGCGATCATATGATGACCGTTGTCGACACAATACCGCACCAAACTGCCCGTATCCACCACAGGAGTATCGATTGGTTCCATCCCGGCAGAAAGATGATGGTTTTGACACCAGACGCATCGTAAATTACATCCATGTTGAGCAACCGATAAAATGGAACTTCCCGGATAAAAATGATACAAGGGTTTTTTTTCTATGGGATCGACCGCCATACCGACGATCTTCCCGAAACGAACCGCATACAATATGCCGTTATGAACGGCATATGCGCCGCAAAATCCGGAGTTCCCCTCCGAGATCACACAGGCGCGCGGGCATAATTCGCATCTGATTCCATGATCAGAATTGCCAAAATAACATGCCGGTATCATCAGTCCCTCCCGCACAATTGATTTGTTGAAATGTACCTACGGAGTCAATGAAGATCACTGCGGTTTGCGGTTGAGCGGTTAAAAATCTAGTTGCTTTTTTTTCTTTCATGATAAAAAATACTGTAGATAAAACATCCGACATGATACCCGAGTCAGTTACAACGGTCACGCTTTTCATACCTTCTGACGGATATCCGGTATTCGGATCGAGTATATGGTGATACCGTTTACCGTCCTTTATAAAAAAACGCTCATAATTTCCGGATGTTGCAACAAATAACCGCTGTTTATCCGATTGTATATATCCGGCGATACCATCGCCATCAGGATTTTTTATACCTATCTTCCACGTATACGGTTGTGAAGAATAAACGGCAATATTACCGCCGAGATCAATGATATATCGCTTCACGCCTTGTGATTCGAAATACCGGGCCAACTCACCGCATAAATAACCTTTCAGTAATCCTCCGAGATCCATATCGGCATTACCATGTAACGTGACGACAGTGTTCTGAATAGAAAACTTACTTGTACGAAAATCATGCAATAATGCCGCAAGCTCTGCATTTAGCGGAACCTTTCCGCCGTCACGAATATCCCAGCTGTCAATAATATCGCCGAGAAGGACAGAAAAAACTGCTTTTACATCGTCTGGTAATTGAGAATACTGCATGAGAATTTTTACAAGTTCGTCATCATTCACCGAACGATCTTTGTTTAATCGTACAAGGACAGAACCTTCTTTGAATCTGCTCAATCTATCTTCAAATGCTTTCGTCATACGCTCCGCATCGGCAAGTAAAAACATATGTTCTTCATCAACCTGTATTCTGCACAGCGTATCCATTGCAAAAAAATCCCTGACTTCTAAAGTTTCGGAGTGTTTACAGGATGATTGGAAGAAAAACAAGATTGAACTAAAAACGAGAATAAATAAGCGGAAATTTCTCATATGTCTCACGTATGGTTATACCCTCCAATAACAACGGTAAGGCATTATCTTTTTTGATGTCATTATCGTAATAAACACGACACAGAACATCGCCGATCGCAACTTGATCGCCTACTTTCTTACACAATTCAATACCGACATCATGATTGATGGAGTCCTCTTTTTTTAATCTGCCGCCGCCCAGATATATCAATGCCTTTCCGATAGAATAGGTATCCATTGAGTGAATATATCCGGGAACCGGACTTCGCATCTCATATATTTTTTTAATAAATGCACCTTTGCGAATCTTCGGCAGGGTTGTAATATCTCCCCCCCCTAATGCGATCATTTTTTCAAACCGTGAATATACTTCTCCTGAGGAGATCAATCGATCACACTGACTTGCAAAGTCTTCCCATAAAATTGTTTCGTATTGTAATGCGACCTCAAATGCCAAGCGATAGGTTAGTTCACGAATATCGGGAACTACGGCTGTCCCATCCATGATGCAAAGTATTTCCTGCAGTTCAATTGCATTGCCGGCGGTATAACCAATGACTTGATTCATATCAGTCACGAGCGCCGAAGGCTTCATTCCCAATCCCTTTGAAACTCCGGTAAGACTTTTTGCAAGCGATTCGGCATCTTCTTTTGTTTTCATAAAAGCGCCGTTTCCGCACTTAACGTCATAGACGATCGTCTGCACGCCTGCAGCTTTCTTCTTAGAAACAATACTTGCCGTTATCAATGCTATGCTTTCAACTGTACCGGTAGCATCACGTAATGCGTACAATTTTTTATCGGCAGGAACAAGCGTCGGGCTTTGCGATATCATCGCACATCCGGTCTCTTTCAACATTTTCTTGACAATTTCTAACGGTTGAACGGTAGAATATCCGCTGATTGACTCAAGCTTATCAACGGTACCGCCGGTATGCCCCAGTCCGCGACCCGACATCATAGGATTATAAAATCCCAACGCTCCGAACAATGGTGCCAACAACAGCGATATTTTATCGCCGACTCCGCCGGTACTGTGTTTATCAACAACAGGCTTGTCGAGGTCGCTAAAATCATAGATCTCACCCGAATGAAGCATTGCATCGGTAAGCGCAACGGTCTCATCAGTATTCAAACCTTGTAAATATGATGCCATAAGAAAAGATGCCATTTGATAATCTGTCATCGTCTCATCAACATATGCCCCAATAAGGGATCGAATTTGATCAGACGTCAATGTTTTGTTATCACGTTTAGCCCGTATCAGTTCAATAGGGTCAAACATATGAAATTATCGAATCCTGTTCCATAAGCTTTATAGAAAAACCGGGAACAGTTATCTGATTGATCTCGCGTATCAATTTATCCTTGTATAACGGTTTTAAATGATACACATATACGTCTATAAAATGATCATGCGGAGCGATCTTACTGAGTTCGCCTACGATCTGTTCCGGAGTAAGATGACCTGACGCTTTTGCTAATCCTGCCATATCATTCGGGAAAGAAGCTTCCAAAAATATGGCCCGAAGGTTAGTTTCCTTACCGGCATATTCCCAGATCTTTTCCGTCATCCCCGTATCGCTCACATGCAGAACGGAATTTTTATTGTCCCGTATAAAATAACCAAGCGTATGAACGGGATGAGGAGTCTGCACTCCGAAAAACCGAAGTCCGTTTATAGAAAACTCGGTTTCTTTTTCAATTTCCTTAAATGCAAAAACAGGTGTTTCTGATGATGGAATTGAAGTAAAATCCGGCCAAATAACATTATTAAAATAATGATCGGCGATCGCTTTAAGCGTATGTTTTTCACCGATGATATTAACAGGGAATTGTTTACGGGCAATGATATTATCTCCTAAGAATGCAAGGTCTTTTATATGGTCAACATGTGAATGCGTGATGAGAACATTATCGATCATCAACTGCTCATCAAATGTCAACGCCGTTGTTATAGCACCTGCGTCAAGAGCTATCGTTTTATTAATGATAAAACTCGTCGTGCGATGTTCCTGAAGCTGATTACCGTAACATCCGAGAACTCGTATTTCCATATGCGTCTCCCTTATTTTTCCGTCATGGTGAATGAACCGTCCCATGGAGATGGAGGCGGAGTATGCCGGTAATAATCGATGCGCTCAAGGAACAATTGTGTAGTAACATCATCAGGCACTATGCTTAACGCTTCTTTAAACAACCGTTCCGCCGAATCCCAGTCTTTTGCCCGGTAATTTTTTAAACCTTCGGTAAAATTAAACATAAACGCAGGCGGAAGATTTTCTTCCATGACCTGATAAAGTCGTGCCGGCTCATTTTTGCCTTTAACTTTCACAAGATCAATTTCTCTGCAGCGATTGCGCAATTCGGGATCGATACGATCGAAGGTCAATTCGGTTATTATGATCGAGACACCATAAACACGGGTCAGCGCTTCAATACGTGCGCCAAGATTCACATTATCACCGATAACGGTGTAATCCATCTTTTTACCCTCGGCTCCGATATTACCGACCAGCATGTCGCCGCTATTGACGCCGATTCCCATATCAAGTATCTCTTTACCTTCCTTAAGCCATTTTGCCTGCAGCTCTTTCAGTTTTGCACGCATGGCAAGCGCGGCGCGAACTGCAATCGATGCATTATCGGGAGTATCCAGCGGAGCGCCGAACAACGCCATGATCTCGTCACCCACAAATTTATCGAGTGTTCCGCCTACATCGAGTATAGATTCTGTCATGGCTTGAAGATATTCATTAAGCCGCTGAACGACATATTCTCCTTCATGTTTTTCCGTAAAAGTCGTAAAACCCTTGATATCTGAAAATAAAACGCTCATATCGCGTTTCTTTCCCTGCAGGGTGGCAAGTTCCGGATTTTTTATCAACTCGCGCACAATGCTCTCGGAAACATAGGATGAGAACATTGAACGGATCATTTTTTTCTCTTTTTCCTCTGCCATATACTTGTAATAGGTCGTGCC
>CAZIJP010000062.1:0-15180 GCA_964539615.1 uncultured bacterium | reverse complement strand
CCCTAACAGTATCGCGGTAAGCGCTCGCCGTATATGGGTCTCAGTATAGCGTTTGAATTAATGGATGCCACACATTCTTTCCAATATTTCGCCGTGCGCAATGCGCCGATGATGCGGTTCTCAAGTCCTTCGTTAACATCACGATAACGGTGTATATCTCTACCTTCCCGCGCAACGGTATATGCTATGAACGGCAAAGCGTTCTCAATACTGCGAAAACGGTTTTGCTCAAGCAATTCTGCGACATCCGCAGGCACGGAATTCTTCCATGCATCTTGCTTTTCTGAAATATTGGCACGTATGCCGGACGCGCTCATCACCGGTTGTTCGGTGATGTCGTTATAATCGGCGCCGATACGTTTTACCGCCGTGAACGTCACGGGAAGCTGCAGTTTCAAGGCATTCTTTATATATTCTATTCCCAGAATATTATTAGAGCGTTCAAGTATCCCTTCCGGTACCTGTAAAAAAGAACGTACTGCATGCTCGCGAGCCTTCACATACGGGATACCTTTTTTTAACTCCTCGCGTACGATCGAGTAATATTCTTCTTCATGTGTATGCAAAGCGCCTGCAATATCGGTAAGCATCTGCACGGCATCATGTTCCGCACCGAATGAGATCGTTCCGGGGATATTGAGCGCTTGTATGACCTTCATTGCTCCGAGTGCAAAATAATCCGCTGAAGCCGTTGAAAAAAATACCGGCAAGGTCAGCACGGCATCAATACCGTTGCGGATCGCGCATTCTGCCCGAACAGGGAACGGCAGACAGGCCGCATCGCCACGCTGCGTAAAATATCCCGACATCACGGCTACGATAAAATCCGCACCGGTCATCTTTCGTGTTTTTTGTATATGGTACATATGCCCGTTATGAAGCGGGTTATACTCAGAAACGATGAATGCGACTTTTTTTGAAAAATCGGGAACTTTCATAATCGGCCGATTGTTTCATTAATAGAAACAACCAACCTCCTTTCTGAGCGAGCCGATTGCCCTCCCCCCGGGTGACCGGCTCAATCTCTTTCTACCCCGCGCTTCGTCAACGGCACTTCAGCCAGTATCATTGCTGATACAATGACTGCACCTCCGAGCGCGCGTAAGGGGATGAATGACTCTCCGCCGAGTGTCCATGCAAAGATTGCCGCAAACACCGGCTCCAACGAAAATATAATGGCGACTTTGACCGGATTTTCAAATTTTTGAACGATCATTTGTATCAAAAAAGCTGATAAGGTCGGTAATAAAGCAAGAAATATAATGATGCCTGTTGTTCTTATATCAATGTTGAACGAATCACCGATGATCACAGCCCCGAGAATGCTTAGTATACCGGTCACGGAAAATTGTTGAAACGTCAGCATATACGGGTCGCAACCGGATTTCATATACCGGTCACCCAGAACGATATGCATACCATATGCAGCTGCGGTGATGAGGGTCATCACATCGCCGGCATTCACATCGGTCAAACCGCCTGTCAGCAGCCACAAGCCGATCCCGGCAACGATCACTGCCGCTACTTTCTGGTGCCCGGCTTTGACACGAAATACCATCCATGCAAATAACGGCACGAACATCACAAACAACCCTGTTATAAATGCCGAGTTTGAAGCTGTTGTAAATTTCAGGCCGATCGTTTGCGGTGCATAAATCAGAAATAAGCAAATACCGAGTAACACACCCTTACCGAGATGACGCGTAAACGAACGTTTGGTTATCAGCGCTAAAACGGCGATACAGAGCGCGGCGATAACAAACCGGTATCCAACCAGCATTAACGGTGATATTGCTTTTAAGGTATCTTTAACGATGATGAACGTTGAACCCCAAATGGCTGCCGCATACAGCAAGCCTGACGTTGAAAGTACTTTCTTTGAAGATTGATCTAACATAGATTAGGAACGGGGGCATGAGCCCCCGTGAAATTATTTTATCCGTTCAGCCTTGATAATAACTACATCTTTAACAGGAACATTCTCATACGTGAAGGACTGACCTTCAACGGTAACAGGCACTTTCCCGGTTTGAACCTTTGCGATCGCATCCACAACGTCCATTCCTTCAATGACCTTACCGAAAACACAATAACCGTAACCGGCATTGGTTGCATCTTTATAGTCAAGTCTCAGGTTATCAACGTGATTGATAAAAAACTGTGAGGAAGCGCTGTCGACAATCTGAGTGCGTGCCATAGCGATCGAGCCGCGGAGATTCGATAAACCGTTGCTTGCCTCATTCTTTATCGGTTCATGGGTCTCTTTTTCTTTCATGCCCGGTAAATGTCCTCCGCCTTGGATCATGAATCCCGGAATAACACGGTGAAATATCGTGCCGTCATAAAATTTTTCTTCCACATAACGGAGGAAATTTGCAGAAGTGATAGGCGCTTTGGCCATATCAAGCTCAAGTACTATAACGCCAAGCGATGTAGTCAATTTTACTTTTTCAGGAGCAGCCATCTTTTTTTCCTCCTTGACATTATTTTTCGTATCATTACATCCATACATGAACACAGCCGCAAGCAACATGAGCACTAAACCAAGTTTCTTCATAGATTCCATCCTTTCATTACATACGATAAAAAAAGGGGCGTAAGTACGCCCCTTACTCTTCAGTGAAAATCTGATCAACCGCGCAAAGAAATAAGTTTATCTTTCAATTCCTGTTCAATTTTTGTAAGTTCCTGTTCAGCAAGTCTTCGTTTGCTCTTACCGTCTTCCTGGATCTTGATGGTCTCTTCAAGAGTAGAAATAAGGTCGGCATTGGTTTTCTTTAATGTTTCAATATCCACAATACCGCGCTCGGATTCGCGGGCCACATCGACAGCGCCCTGTTTGAGCATCTCGGAGTTTTTCTGTAATAGTTCGTTGGTGGTATCGGTAACTTCCTTTTGAAGCTCAAGCGCTTTTTTCTGACGGAACAACGTAATAGCGATAACGATCTGATTTTTCCACAACGGAATAGTATTCAATATTGAGCTCTGTATCTTTTCAACAAGGGTCTGGTCATTATTTTGAATAAGCCTGATCTGAGGAGCAGCCTGAATAGCGATCATACGGCTTAATTTCAGATCATAGATCTTTTTATCAAATCTGTTGACGAAATTTGCAAAGTCATTGTATTTTTGGCGTTCCATCGGGTCTTGCGATGCTTCTGCCTTTGCTTTCATTTCCGGCAAGGTCTTTTCCTGAAGTTCTTTCAGTTTAATCTGGCCGGCGGCGATATGCATATCAAGATTTTTCAAATATTCAATATTTTTAGCATACATATTATCTAATAACGTGATGTCTTTTAAAAGCACCATACGAGCTTTATCGAGTTCCTCAATGATCTTTTCGATCTGAACACTCAGCTTATCATACCGTGCGATAAAACGTTTTATTTCACTTACAATTGATCCGAGTATGGGGATCTTGGAGAGAAATGATTCGCTCGTTGATAGCCTGTCAACGCCGAGGTCTTTTATTTTCACGACCATATCGGTCAATACATCGCCGACATATCCGCTGTCTTTTGCACGAACCTGATTCAACACATTATCTGAAAAATCGGAAATCTCTCGCTGTGCGCCGACACCGAATGTAACAACACCCTGCGAATCCTCGACATTGATCTGATTTGCGATATCTTGGATCTGCTTTTGTTCATCGGCTGAAAATGCCGACATATCAAGAGGCTGATCCGGTTTTGTCAGGCTCATGTTGGCTTCATTCATAATTCCTCCTTAGTGATAGATCGGTTAGGATCATATTGATGTCTTTTTTTCGCTTATCTTGTCCGGCGAAAGACCTTCCATTTTTATCGTCGATTCCAATAATTTCAATTCGGTATCGAGGTCCATCACATCGTCCTTTAATAATATCTCCAATTGTTTCTCAAAAGCATGTTTGATCGTATCAAGAAGTTCTTCCACTTTGGCAAGAGATTGTGTGAGATCATTTGAGCGGACGCCGCGTCCAGAAAGATCGATGTATTTGTTGACTATATTCAATGTCGCATCGAGATAATACGACAAAAATTGCCGAGCAGCTTTTATATCCTTCGGATCTCTTTTGAAATCATCGAAGATTTTGCTTACAATATCGGCGATCCCATCAATTTTTTTGCCGACTGTCTCGTTAAAAATATTTTTACGAAGCTCTTTCATTTCTTTCAGTTTACGATACCCTTCCGCCAGCGTCTCATCGAGCATTTTCTGAGTTACGCCGCCGGACAGATTGACATCGATCTCATCATTCTTGTGCAGCATCAGTAAACCTGACACATATCCGACAGCTGCAAATATAATCGATAACAAAGGATTAAATCCGATCACAAACAATGAAAACAAAAAGACTCCGCCGCCTATGATACCGCAAATGATCTTACGAATTGAATTATCCATAGTCACAACACCTTTTCTTTTGTTCATACATAGGAGCCATACTTTTGTTCGTATTAGGATATGCAAACAAACAGTATCTGTCAACAGCAATTATAGCAAAACAGTTGCCTGAATGCCATTGATTTTTTTATCCGCGTATTATCTGCTTTTATATCAAGACACGAAACCTAATCATTCGTTTTTCTTTAAGATACACATAAAAAAGCCTTCCGTGAACTGTGACGGCAATACGCGCAATGCGCCTGATATCTCAACGGCATACACTGTTCCGGCATGTGATTTGAAGGTCGGTATCACGTCGGTAATCTTCTTATAGTTCTGCGGAACTGGTACTACGGTAACGTTTCCCTTGAACTCCTGCAATACCGTATGCACCACCTCTTCATTTTCCCTGCAGTTTAAAGTACATGTTGAATAAACAATAACGGCGTTTTTCTTCGCAGAACGTATAGCCGCCGACAGTAATTTTTTTTGAAGGTTTGAGAATCGAAGTATTTCGGATTCTCTCCAGTTACCGTATGAAGCCCTGTCATATACCGAAAAACGTCCCTCGCCGGAACAAGGCACATCTGCCAATACAAAATCGTAATGATCAAGACGCTCTGCAGTAAATTTTTGACCTGTTGTATGGTGTGTCTCTACGATCTCAGCCCCGAGAAGCGTGAGATTGTGACGCAATCGCTCGATACGGATGAACTCAGGCTCAACAGCATCAATATGGCCCGTGTTTTTCATAAGGGCTGCCAGTTGCGATGTTTTACTGCCTGGAGCAGCGGCGATATCAAGCACCATTGAGCCCGGTTGCGGATCAAGCAACAAGGGAGGAACCATGCTTGAAATGCTTTGCAGATAGATCTCGCCGTTTTTTGTTAACGGGTGATTCAGCAATTGTTTATTATTTTTCCCGTCAGTCGTAAACGCATTGGGAATATATCCTACTTCCTGAACATTGATCGAATCCGATCGTAAACGGCGCAATACATCCTGACGCTCTGCCTTTAGCGTATTGACACGAAAACTGCTTACGCGCTCTGCTCTAAATGCAAGCAATAATTTATTGAAGACAGCAGGAGAGAATTGCTGTTCAAATGCGCATAATGCATTTTCAGGTAATCGTCGTTTGACATCGTTGATTGAGATCATATGCGCATATAGTAACGATAATTCCGTGAAAAAGCAAGGTTCATATACTGCTTACCGGATTTCATCACAATCATAATAACAATAGTATTTCCTTACCGACATTTTGTGCAATCTCTCTTTTTAAAACAGTTTTAACTTCAATTCAGATAATAAAATAAGTGTTGACATACTTTGACAAAACTCATAGAATTAAGCATAGTTTGAAAGAAGGCTTCACATGACGAAAATAATGAATAACTTTCGCGTAAGGATAACTCTTATCATTTTCATCTTATCCGCAGTAATCAGTACATCATTTGCATATTTTTCTTATAAAACAACAAAAGAAAAATTGTTTTTAGAATTTCAAAACAGACTAAAGAACATTGCATATACCGCGTCTCTGTCCATCGATCCGACCGTATTGGATGCCGTCCTGCAAAACATGACAAAAATACCCAAGGTCACGATCACTGATATAGAAAAATCACCAACATACGCAGCTTTATCACAGCAGTTGAATGAAATAAAGAATATTCAACCCGGCATGGTTCGCTACATTTACATAATGCTCCCCACGACCGATCAAAAAAAATCACTTTTTGTTATCGATGCCGACACGCTGGGTTTGTTAGAAGATGCTCGAAAAGGGGAAATAGTCACTGAAAAAATTGACCATGTTAATTCTACCTATGATATGTCAGGGTTTCCGATCATGCAAAACGCATTTCAACAACAACTCAACCTTGTGGAAAGTGAAATTAGTTTTGACTCAGATTACAACACATGGTCTCTCAGCGGCTTTGCTCCGATAAAACACAACGGGCGATTTTATGCAATGATCGGTATTGACGTATCAGCTGATACCATTAACGATTACTTTAAGACCTTAACGAGAAATTACATTATTGCCATAGTTATCGTACTTTTGCTTTCCTCACTTGTCGCATTATTTTTGGGGAAAACGATCGCTGATCCAATCATCACGCTTGATAAAGCCATGGCTGAATTCGCCGAGAAAAATTTCTTTGTCCGTGTTGAACCAACGACCCATGATGAGGTAGGGGATCTCTACAACAGCTTCAATAAGATCGCAAGCACTATACAGGAATACAGCGGAGAATTAATGAGCAATTCACAGGAAATTCTGCAATCACAAGAAGAGATCTCTTTGTTAAAAACAAAGTTGGCACAGATAATAAACGCCATCCCTTCCGCCATAATTGCTCTTGATAAAAATCTCACTATAATTCACTGGAACCATGCGGCAGAAATGCTTTTCGGAATAAAACAGTATGAGGCAGAAGGAGCCAATATTTTTTCTACCCTTCATTTTTTCATGCCCCATGAACATGAGCTCCAGGAAGCTATCCTCAACAAAGACGCTTCACGATGCATGAAGATCACCGTGAAAAACACTCGGTTATATATGGCCTGTATGTATCAGCTCGATTTCATGACATCGACGGGGCTCGTCATCCGTATCGATGATATCACTTCGATAGAGAAAAAAGAACGACATGATAAATTTGTCAGAAACATGGAGGTTGTATCACATCTGGCCTCAGGTTTGACATCAGATTTCAATAAAATCATTGAAGGTTTCTCAGGAATGATGAAATTATTAAAATATAAATACACCTACAAGACCGATCCGCCCGAAAACGATATACGAAACGTTATAGCTGAGATCGAAGATGCGGGGATCCGTGCCGAAAAAATGAGCGGATACCTGGCTTTGTTTTCGCAAACCCAACAATTGACCGAACAAGATGTAAATCTTAATTCCGTTCTGAATGATGTAATATCAACGCTGTCCGTTAAAACATCGGATGTGCTTGTATCATTCGTTCCAACATTACCGTCTGCCGCGATCAAGGGTGACCCGTCATTGTTGACCAAAGCATTCACCTGTATCTGTGATAATGCTATTTCTGCAGTGAAAAAAAACAACAACAATTACAGCACGTTGATGGTAACCGTAAAAAAGGTCAATAAAGAAGAAACATACAGCCAAAACACAAGTCTATGGAACATCAGCTTCACCGACAACGGCATCGGTATGAACGAGGAATTGTTGAACAAGGTCATGACGCCGTTTTTCAGTACTGACGCAGAAAACTCGGGACTTGGATTACCGATGGCATCTGCGATCATACAGATGCATAAAGGTTTTATTGATATCTATTCCGAAAAAGAAAAAGGAACAACCGTCAATATCTATCTGCCCTGTGAATGAACAATAGGAAAAAATCTACTGATCGATCAAAACAACTCGTCGATCATTTGATACAACCGTATCTTCTTTAGGTCCGCCGTGCTTAATCCGTAAGATTCAATGAATGTTGATAAAAACGGCGCCGCTTTTTCTTTGCCGATATTATACGCAAAACTTCTAAGCGCAAGTGCGATATCCTGATACCTATCGGCAACACCTGCACGTTCCATATCGATAAAACCGCTTATTTTTTCATTCTCAACAAGAATATTCGGCAGACAAAAATCACCATGGGTAAACACCGGATCTTCTACGATCGGAAGCATACTCTCGATCTCATCAATAACCTCTGATGCTGTTTTACCTCTATTGATCGTATCAAAGTCATATTCATCGACCAATCCCAAGTGTGCACGCTGTTTTGCTTCAGCAATGACTGTCCTAAGAGTACGGTCAAACGTGCAATCGGTAATCGACACTGAATGTACCATTTTCATCGCCTGAGCCACCATTTTTGCAGTTCTTTCAGGATCAGCGAGTACATCAGGATCTGATAGCGTTTTTCCCGCTATACCGCTCATAAGTAAATACTCGGTGCCGTTTTTTTCGGCGCAATAATATACCTCAGGCACGGGAAGTTTACCATTTAACCAGTAATAAACGTTTCCTTCAACAACCGATGATACACCCGACCCAGTCTCGGATATCTTTAAAAAAGCTGTTCCGATTTTCCCGACACATCGAATGACCTCTGACGGCGAACAGCCGTCCGTAATGAGTGTCATTTCAGAATCCCGTAACAACTCAAACAACTCCTGAGGATACCGGCCGATATCGGTAATATTCATTACAACCGCACCAATCTATACTTGTATCGTTAATAAAATCAAGGAACCGCTTTTATTCAGCCAATCGTCGCGTAAGATCATCAACAAAAGCATGCAATTTCTTCACTTCTTCCGATGTTGCGTTTTTCAGGTCTTTAAACACTACCGAACCGATAGCGCGAACCCAGAAAAGTCTGGATTCGACCGGACCGGATGTCTTTTCAATCTCGGCGATATGCTCCTTGATCAAGGCACGCGCTTCTTCAGGAACTTCCGGATTTTCAGATAATTCCTTTATTTTGATGAGCCCTTCCTGAACACGTCCTTCCTTAACATCAAAAGCACCGTCTATAAGTTGATAAGGCCATAAAATACCGGTCAATTGACTTACAAAAAGCATATGAAACCGTGCAACCTCATATTCGTCGTTATACACACATGCGATCGCAATTATCAAGTGAAATAACGCTTGTTTATGCGGCTCAGAATATCCTCCCTCAGGATCATCAAAAAGCGCTTTTGCTGTCTCAAGCTCTTTTTTGGCCATTACCGGCATTTTCATATTCACACATGCCATTGCCCGGACCATATGAGCAAGATATTTCAAAATCTGCGATGAGCCCTCATTATCGATTATCATATTTGATTCTGCAAATGCAGGAATACTTTTATTGGATGATGCCCAGAAATAAGCAAGAAATACCCGTGCTTCTTCGGTTGTGACCTTTGCCGCCCCGGCATTATCATTATATTGCTTTGCCAAAACGGGCAGCAGTGTTGAAGACACCGTTTTATATGTCTTATACGGAAAAGATGATGTAAGGTCTTTATACAATTCCTCTTCGGTCTTTTTTTTTGCACAACTTGAGAAAAATACCGTACATATGATGATAACGGTCAATACTTTTTTCACAGCCAACCTCCGTTTTTAGTATGAACAACCAGCCGTCTGTCATTGTCACTAATGACAAACGAAATGCAGTATAGCACCGGAACTATCACCAAGCAAGATTTTCACCGCATTTAATTTATAATCGAATGCGAAACAATGAACGCCGAAGCAAGCTATGGGGTATCCTGTTAATTACTCAGCCATAAAAATCCGATTTTGGCACAATTCCTATAATGAATAATTTTGCACAGGTCTCGATAAATAAAAAAACGGGCGTCGAAACGCCCGTTCAGTCAGATCTTAAATGTAATCTTTAGAAAGTGAAACCGTACCCGGTGAGAATATTTTTGACACGGGTCCTTATCATGCCGAATGTGGTTGACAATGTTGCGCTGTTGACCTTTGTAATGCAATACGCTGCACGTTCAAGATCGTCATACTTACTGTTTTCGCCGGCTGTCTCAGCTCCCGTAGTGATATTTACCGCTACGGTATCCTCTGTTCCCGATACCGTTACGTACATTTCGGCAAGAAGAACATAGACCGTATTGACAGCAAAGACATTCACACTGTTGCGGGTAAACTTCCACGTAGTACCAACGTCCTTTAATATTGTGTAGATCGCATCTTTATTGGTGGTCAACCAGGTGAGTCCGGTTGAGAGATTCGCTTTATACGTAAGCGCCGCATAGCATGCTGCTTCAATTATTTCGTCGGTCATTGCCGCATTATTACGATTGGTCCACAGATACGCAAATGCGGTATCGGCAGTAGCGTAATCGTCAAGCTGCAAACTGCAAAGTATTCTTCCGATATATGCTTCGTAATATGAAGGGTAATACCCGATTGCTTCATCAAATTTTGCAAGAGCAGCCGTGTAATCAGGCGATCCTCCGGTATATGATACCCACCCTTCCGATGTTGCGGCTTGAGCCTTCTCCAGATCGGTCGGTTCATCAGGCGTTGTACTCCCGCCTCCGCCGCATCCGGCGATCATCACTGAAAATAAAAAGATCGCGAAATATAAAGTTTTTTTCATAGCGTCACCCTCCTTATTTCAGCATGACCATAGTGCGAACAAAACGCTTCCCGCTTACTTTCAGCACACAATAATACATTCCCGAAGCTAGTTCTCTGCCATTTTCATCTCTTCCATTCCAATGCCAGCTATTTGTTCCGTCAACAGCGTCGACGTCGACTGATTTGATCTTTTTACCTTGCGATGTAAATAACTCAAGGGTTACTTTCTGAGCTTTTTCAACCGTAAAGGTTATATCAGTTTCAGGATTGAACGGGTTAGGATAGTTCCCGGTAAGTTGGTTCTTATATTTGAGTCCGGGTATTGTTCCTGATGTAACGACATAATACCCTGATGAAGCGATAGATGTGCAATCTCTCCACGCATCATTTTCCCACTTCATCAACTTATAGCCGTCGACCGCAGAATACTGCACTGCAGATTTGACCTGGCCGATATACATGATATCGCCGTTGATCGCCGAAACACCCGCAAGCTCAGGATAATTCACGGATAGCGTATAGATCATCTGGTCTGTCGCTGAAGACAGGGATAATTTTCCGTTAATTTTCAGCATATTCTGATTAAGCCGGAATGTGGTCTTTGTCTTAGAAGAACCGATCTGAACATCATCTGCTATAGAACCGGCAGTGCCGTTATTGTAATACATCTTAAACACAGCTGCATCAGGGAACGACATGGTATTGAATACTGCCGAGCTGAGATATATGCCGTTTCCATTCGCGGTAAGTTCTCCGTCAAATGCCGGACTGTCGGCATTCAAACGGAGCAGTTGCTGGGTTAATTCGGAACCTTGGAAATTCTGCCCTAGCGCTACTACATTAAGATAGTTATCATTGTAGATATTAGGCAAAATTTCCCATAGAACGTTTCTTACATAGAATTGTTTCTCGAAATAAATACGATCTGTCGGAGTCGAGTTATTCGAAACGGTGAATTTGATAGTAAGATACGTGTTTTTATATGCACCGAAATTCACATTAGACAGATCGAACCACTCATAAGTAGAATCGGAGCTGACCGTAGCTGTTAAATTACCGGTTGTTAAGTCGGTCCAATCAAGTCTACACGTATAGGTCACGTTCGTGTTGTTATTGCTGTCGTCAGCCCATTTGATTCGCACATCAAAGTTGCTGCCTGTTTGATCAAACAACACAAACTGTGATGTCGGTGCCAACGGATTATACGCACCAAGGGTGCTTTGCGGCGAATTCAAGGATGTATAATAAATGTGCTGGATGACCGAGGTCTCCTCCGTTGCCGCGTCTTTCGTGGCATCTATACGCACCCGATATTTACCGTAACCATTCTGAAAAAAATCTGCCGCGGTATCGGTAAGCGTAGTACTTGTCGTTGTACCTCGTTGTTCCCATTCAAGCGTGCCTCCGGTATCCAATGCTACGGCAACAACATATGTCGCACCTGTTCCGGCAGTTTCCCATGAAAACGTTACGTCTTCTCCTGTTTTATACGAATAGAATCCTGTCGTTGAATGACTGGTTAATTCGAAAGGCTGCAGACCGACCGCATTGGTCGTATCGATTACACCCCAACCCCAGATATTGTCCCATGTCCCGGCTGTGGTATGCACCGTTGTATTTTGCGAATTGGTCTTAAAATAATTAATAACATCATCATATTCCCATGTAGGATTTAGCTGTTTGATAAGCAATATTGCGCCTGCAGCTAGTGGCGAAGCCATACTCGTGCCCTGCATATACATATATTTTTTCGTTCCGGGGTCAGTGGAATTCGGAGGTAAAAATGTATTCGAAGCAGTTGCGTTCACTGACTTTGTCGATAGGATATTTGAGCCGGGAGCAATGATATCAGGCTTTGAGCGACCATCACGCGTCGGTCCTCGTGAGCTGAACGGCGCGATATCATCCTGCGCATACCCACCGGTATAATTATAGGTATTTCCATCGTTGGCTGCCCATTGATACCGCGATACGTAAGCTCCTACGGTTATGACATTCTGGCCGCATGCTCCGTTGCCGAGAGAATAATCAGGATCTGGATTTGAAAATGTACTATAACCATTCACATCTTCCCACATCCAGATATGCCCGGTAGTTGAACCGGTAGCGGTCTTGAATTCCATATCCCAATTGCCGCTTCTTATATATTTACCGTCTCCATTGGTATCTTCTCCAATATATATATATATTCGTTTTATTGCGCTGTTGTACGATTCAGCTGAAGAACTGTTTGAGATATAACACAATGAACCGTCTCCCATTGTCGTATTATTAGTACTGCCCGGCGCGATCCAGCTCGTCCAGTTACCGGCAGAGTCTTTTACACGCACGCTTACACTGTAAGTGGAATCATAATAGAAGAAAAATCCGGCATAATCATCCAATGTTGATGATGGTGTATAGGCAGGTACGGT
This sequence comes from uncultured bacterium, assembly GCA_964539615.1. Classification (GTDB taxonomy): domain Bacteria; phylum Macinerneyibacteriota; class Macinerneyibacteria; order Macinerneyibacteriales; family CAYRFE01; genus CAYRFE01. Next base: position 2,298 of record CAZIJP010000062.1, on the reverse strand, counting down.
GAACGGCATGGATACTGCCGTAGTAGAGATCGTTGCACTGTCGTGTAACGCTCCGTCAGCATCATTGCCTGCCGAACGAATTACCATAAGATCACCGTTCGAACCGGCAATAAGATCATCGATTGCTTTCGTATCAACGGCAGTACCATCATGCGGACCGTATTGTGACCCGAGGCTCATATTGATAATGATCGGTTTACCGATCTGTTGCGCCTGAGCATACAGGTATCGCACTGCGTTGGTAACTTCAGTTGAAGAAAAATTGGTTTTAACAAATAAGATATTGGCTTTCGTGGCTGATCCTTGCCGACCTGTAAAGGCCGTATCATATCCGGCAAATGATCCGGCAACATGGGTGCCGTGTCCGCTCGTATCGGTCTCGGTACACGAACCGCCGTCGATCTCAGCTTTTGTCCATAACCGCCCCAGAGTTGTTGAAAAAGTGCCCACTGAAAAATCAGGCCCAGTAACCGTTTGGTCCCACAAATATAAGATACGCGATCCATTTGATGACACGCCGTCTATTTTGAATGCAGAATGAGTGATATCAATGCCTGAATCGACGATACCGACCAATACATCTTCGCCATAATATCCGGCAGTATGCAGATCATCGGTGTTCATCTTCGGTATAGCGATATCATTATGAGGCTCATTCATATAAGCCATCTGCACGTATGTAACTGTTGATGATTCTTCCAGGTATGCTACTGCTGACAGTGGAATATCCGCAGTAATAACAGAATCGGTGATCCTGTTATACGCAATACCCAACAGGTCGAATGCAGCCGTTGATTCTACGGATATAGTAGCAGAGATCAATATCTCGCTGCCGCTCATTCTTACAATAGCGTTTTGAGCATCATTACTTTTTTGAGCGTTGATATTGTTAACGACTTTCTCGCTGTTTTTTGTCCAGTCAGTATACAGTTTTTTCAATTCCGGGCTTAATTGACCCGCAAATAGTATAGAGACAGAAAATACAAAGACAAAAACCAACCCCATTAGCCTTCTCATCTATAACCTCCCTTTTTATTCCTTAACCATAAAAGTATAGAACAAAATCTTACAATATCAAGGCTAAAAATCATATTATTTTAGTAATACATTTTTTTACGACTCCTCCTTCTCGCAACTTCACATAATATACACCCGACGGCATACTTCGTTGCGCTTCATCTTTTCCATCCCAGGATGCTGCGAAAATGCTTGCAAAGTTTGCGTTTATCGCCGTTTGTGTCACTGTTCCCCACATACTATCCTCAACCATGATATATACATGATTGCCTGTACCGCGACATGTTGCTGTTGATAGGTACTATGTGTCATTTGTAAAATCATACACGTATAAACTAAGCATATCTCCGGTACTGACCATAGATGGCCCCTTGTGTACCGAAGATTCGTATGCAATACGCAAATCGCCATATCTGACTTTCACAGTATCAAGTTTTTTCTTAAATCCCGGCAAGGAACGCGGATCAACCGGAACCTGTGCATAAATAACTGACGCAAAAAAAATAACGATGAGCAATACGATAGACCGCTTCATATATATACTCCGTTTTTTATCAAGTATACTGACGACTACAAATCAAGTAAACGAGAATGCTTATATTTTACAAATAACTAACGAAAGGAGATCGATTATGGCAGTAAAATTTCTAGCGCTTTTTACCTTCGGCTTTCTTACCGTGCAATGCGGAAAAAGTATCACTAATGCGAAAACAAAACCAACTGAACCGGCTTTAGAAAGTCTTTATCTTGGAAGGATATTACCGATCGGAAACTCGGTACGATTCGCTACTGATTTTTTATTATCTGACGGTAATTGGCATTGGAATGGGAATCCCGCATTTTCACCAGACGGTACCGAGATGTATTTCTCGAAATACTTCGTTGCAACAAGCTTCTATTTCGGATCAAGGCAATTCCAACTGCCCAGTATTTCCTGCTGACGGTACGACGATGTATTTTATATCAGACCGGTCAGGATCGCCAAAGATTTATAAAATGACTCGCGCCGGCGCTCAGTGATCAACACCTCAAATGGTGAACATTCCCTTTGGAGATATAACCGGTACAGTCGGATGGTCATTATCGATAACCGCTGGAGGAACCCTTTATTTTGAAATATCCGAACATATTTACTGCTCGGAGATCGTGGCAAGCGATTACCAAAACCGGAAAAACTTCCTGCAGTCATCAACACCGCATCGTTTGAAGGATATGTTTTCATTGCTCCCGATGAAAGTTATATCATTTTCTCATCGAGCAGACCGGGAGGGTACGGCACCG
>CAZIJP010000061.1:8880-15190 GCA_964539615.1 uncultured bacterium | reverse complement strand
CGTTCCTACGTTTACGTGCGGTTTCGTTCGTAAAAATTTTTCTTTTGCCATAGTGTGGTCCCTCCTTATTTCTCTAACAATTTTTCCGCTATATTTACAGGCACTTCATCATAATATGAGAACTGCATCGTATAGCTTGCACGGCCCTGTGACAACGAACGCATCGTTGTAGCATAACCGAACATCTCAGATAACGGCACTTCGGCAGTAATGACCTGCGTATTGCCTTTTGCTTCCATACCCTTAATTGAACCGCGACGGCTGTTGAGATCACCGATGATGTTACCCATGTAATCTTCAGGTGTGGCAACTTCAACTTCCATGATCGGTTCTAAAAGGACAGGTGACGCTTTGCGCACACCTTCTTTTAAACCCATTGAACCCGCGATGGCAAATGCCATTTCCGATGAATCTACATCATGATACGAGCCGTCAAAAACGGTGACCTTGATATCAACCATCGGATAGCTGCCGAGAACGCCGGTATTGGTGGCCTCACGTACACCCTTTTCGATTGCGGGGATATACTCTCTCGGAATAACACCGCCGACAACCTTATCAACAAATTCAAATCCCATACCGCTTGGTAACGGTTCGATCTCAAGCCAACAATGACCGTATTGACCGCGACCGCCTGATTGGCGCACATAGCGGCCTTCAGCGGTGACTTTCTTACGGATCGTTTCGCGATATGATACCTGCGGACGTCCGACATTCGCTTCAACGTTGTATTCACGTTTCATGCGGTCAACGATGATCTCAAGATGCAACTCGCCCATACCGGCGATGATGGTTTGAGACGTCTCAGGATTGACATATGCGCGGAAGCTCGGATCTTCCTCAGATAATTTCTGTATAGCATTTGAAAGTTTATCTTGATCGGCTTTGCTTTTTGGTTCGATCGCAACGGAGATAACGGGTTCCGGGAATTCAATTGCCTCCAAAAGAACCATGTTATCCAGATCGGTAAGCGTATCACCTGTATTGACATCTTTAATGCCAACCAACGCAACGATATCACCTGCATATACATCATTTTTCTCGGTACGTTTATTAGCATGCATCTGCAGTATTCTGCCGACACGTTCCTTTTTGCCTTTATTGACGTTATAAATATATGAACCCTTATTGAGCTTGCCGGAATAAACACGTGCAAACACGAGTTTGCCGACAAAAGGATCGACCATTATTTTAAATGCCAACGCAGCAAACGGCGCATCATCATCCGGCTTACAGATGATCCATTCTTCCGTACCCGGTATTTTACCTTCAACCGCGGCAACATCCAACGGTGACGGTAAAAAATCAACAACAGCATCAAGAAGCGGCTGAACACCTTTATTCTTAAATGCCGTGCCGCAAATAACAGGCACAACCGTTCCGGCGATCGCAACCTTACGCAAGACTCTTTTCAAGTCTGCAACAGCGATATCTTCTCCGTCCAAATACTTATGCATGAGATCTTCATCATTTTCAACAATGGTTTCGACCAAATGACGACGAGCTTCATCAACTTTTTCACGAAGTTCGGCAGGGATCTCTTCCTCATGGAAGCTTGCGCCAAGCTCTTCTCCGTCCCAGATCGTAGCCTTCATAGTAAACAAATCAATGATCCCTTTGAACGTATCTTCTATGCCGATAGGATATTGAATGATAAGCGGATTGGCACCCAACTTGTCTTTCATCTCCTTTACTGCATTAAAAAAATTAGCTCCGACACGGTCCATTTTATTGATGAATGCTATACGCGGAACACTGTATTTTTCAGCTTGACGCCAAACGGTCTCGGACTGCGGCTGCACGCCGGATACTGCGCAGAAAACTGCAACGGCACCGTCGAGTACGCGCAAAGAACGTTCAACTTCGATTGTAAAATCAACATGCCCTGGCGTATCTATTATATTGAATCTATGGTCTGCCCAAAAACAGGTCGTAGAAGCTGACGTGATGGTTATACCGCGTTCACGTTCCTGCTCCATCCAATCCATCTCCGCCGTACCTTCATGTACCTCACCGATCTTATGAGTAACACCGGTATAATACAGAATACGCTCGGTGGTGGTCGTTTTACCGGCATCAATATGGGCCATGATACCAATATTACGTTGTTTTGCTAAATCAAATTCACGTGGCACAATAATTTCCCCCTAACAAACAATTAATACCGGAAATGGGCGAATGCTTTGTTTGCTTCAGCCATTTTATGGGTATCTTCTTTTTTCTTATATGCGCTGCCTTGATTGGTAGCTGCATCCATAATCTCTTTTGCAAGCCTTTTGTGCATCTCATATTCATCTTTACGTGCGCGTGCATAGTTGATAAGCCAACGGATCGCAAGCGAGATCTTACGGTCCTGACGAACTGGCAGAGGCACCTGATAGTTAGCCCCGCCGACACGACGTGATTTAACTTCAAGTTCCGGTTTGAGATTTTCCATTGCTTTTTTGAAAACGGTCAAACCATCTTCGCCGGTCTTTGCATGTATCTCAGCTATCGCACCGTAAAATATATTACGTGCGGTATTTTTCTTACCTGCCAACATGATCTTATTGATCGTTTTCTCAACGACCATTTCTTCGTAACTCTCGTATTTAACTTTGAGTTTCTTTTTTATTCCCTTACGCGACATGACAGCTCCCTTCTCTCATCTTACTTTTTAACGTCTTTTTTCGGACGCTTCGTACCATATTTCGATCTGCTGCGTTTTCTACCTTCAACGCCGGTAGCATCAAGAGCACCGCGGATAAGATGATAACGCACGCCCGGTAAATCTTTTACTCTGCCGCCGCGGACAAGAACAATTGAATGCTCTTGAAGCGTATGGCCTTCACCAGGAATATACGCGGTAACTTCTATACCGTTACTCATTTTTACTCTTGCAATTTTCCGCAATGCCGAGTTAGGTTTCTTCGGTGTCATTGTTGTAACGCGTGTGCAAACACCGCGTTTTTGCGGATTCCCCGTTAATGCAGGGGCTTTGCTTTTCTTTACGACTTTTTTTCTTCCCTGTCTTACCAATTGGTTAATCGTAGGCATACCAGTATTCCTCCCTTTTATCGCGTGCGCAAATATAACAACATCCGTATGTGCTGTCAAGCATTATTTTTGGGCGGCGCGCCATCCGCCGCCCATTTTCCCTTAATCCTCTTTATTTTTTAAGCGTCGTTCTAATTCACGCAACGCTTCTGTATCTTTAGCATCCGGTTCGTCGGCATCGATCACGATGTCCGGGAGCGTATCTTCAATTGTCGGTTCTTCTTCCTGCTCTTGCTTGGTCATTCTGCGCGGACGCAATTGAGCAAGCTCATCATCGATCATAACATCGATATCACGATATGCCTTTGCAGCTGTACCGGCAGGGATAAGATGCCCGATGATGATATTTTCCTTCAGGCCTTCAAGCGAATCGACCTTTCCTTCAAGCGCCGCATCGGTAAGAACTCGGTTTGTTTCCTGGAATGATGCTGCAGAAAGGAACGAGTCGGTGCTCAATGAAGCTTTGGTGATACCAAGCAATTCAGACTTACCGTTTGCCGGTTCTTTCTCGATAGCGATATTCCGTTCATTCTCTTCCATGAATTTGAAGTTGTCAACCAACTCCTGTGTCATGAACAATGTATCGCCCGGATTTATGATACGGACTTTTTTGGTCATTTGACGGACAATGATCTCAACATGTTTGTCGTTGATCTCAACGCCCTGGATTCGGTATACTTCCTGGATCTCGTTGACCAGATAGTCCTGTACCTCTTCCACGCCCTTGACGTTCAATATGTCATGCGGATTGATATTACCGGATGTCAACGCCTCGCCGGCCTCAACACGGTCCTCCGGGTTAACGAGGATCTGTTTTGACAGCGGAACCGCATAACGCTTTTCATCACCGAATTCATTTCGCACAACCAGCGTACGAACACCGCGAACGATCTTACCATATTCTACGATACCGTCGATATCCGCAATGATGGCTGCATCTTCTGGCTTACGTGCTTCAAACAACTCGGATATACGCGGCAGACCGCCGGTGATATCGCGGGTCTTTCCAAGCTGACGCGGCATTTTCGCGATCAGGTCGCCTGCACGAACCTCGTCCTTTTCTCGAACGATAAGATACGCGCCAGTCGGCAGATAATACAAGGTACGTTTTTTATCGATCGCATTATCTTCTTCGGTTTCATTTGGCAGAACAGGTTCTTTTATAAGTATACGCGGATGCAACTTTTTTGTTTTGTCATCAATGATGACACGCTGAATGGTAGCGGTCGATGAATCCAGTTCCTCTTCGACAGTTTTACCCTCAATGATATCCTCAAACAAGACGCTACCGTCTTTTTCCGCAATGATAGGACGAATGAACGGATCCCATTCGAAGATCATTTGTCCGGTTTTGATCTGATCGCCGTCTTCGACTTTCAGAATTGCACCGTACGGTACATCGAAACGGGAACGTTCTTTATCATGTTCATCATGCAGGAATATTTTTCCCGAACGATTGATGATGACCTTTTCGCCGTTACGGTTGATGACCCAGCGAATATCGTGCAGGCGGACATACCCGTCTATCTTCGACTTCACTTCGGATTGTTCCAATATACGTGACGCTGTGCCGCCGATATGGAATGTTCTGAGTGTCAGCTGAGTACCCGGCTCGCCTATAGATTGTGCAGCAATGATACCAACTGCATCGCCCATCTCGGCCATTCTTCCGGTACCCAAGTTGATCCCGTAACATTTAGCACAGATACCGCGACGCGCTTCACAGGTCAGCACCGAACGAACAAATATAGATTCTATACCTTTTTCTTCTATAGCATGTGCAGTTTCTTCAGTAATAATTTCGCCGGATTTCACGATCGTCTGTGATAGATCATCGGGGTCGATGATATCATGAAGCGCCACACGGCCTTTGATACGGTCTGAGATATTGACGATGATCTCATCACCGCCTTTTAAGTGACCGATCTCAATGCCACGCACAGTACCGCAATCATCTTCACGAATAATAACTTCCTGCGCAACATCGACAAGCTTACGGGTCAAATAACCGGCGTCTGCTGTCTTCAATGCCGTATCGGCAAGCCCTTTACGCGCGCCATGTGTGGATATGAAATACTGCAGTACGTTGAGTCCTTCACGGAAGCTCGCGGTGATTGGCTGTTCGATGATCTCGCCCACGCCGCCGGCCAGTTTTTTGGTCGGTTTCGCCATAAGGCCTTTTACAGCAGCGAGCTGCGTGATCTGTGAACGAGAACCTCGCGCGCCGGAATCCTGCATCATAAAGATCGGATTGAATCCGTCTCTGTCTGCTTTCATCCTTGCGAGCATCTCATCGGCAACTTCTTCGTTTGTCTGTGTCCATGCATCGATGATCATATTATAACGTTCCGACTCGGTGATAACACCGTTACGGTATTGTTCCCATAATTTATCAACGCGTTTTTGAGTCGCCAGAATCTTCTCTTTCTTGGTTTCCGGTGTAAGAAGGTCGCACACGGCAAAGGTCGCACCTGAACGGGTAGCAAACTCAAAACCGACGTCCTTCATATTATCCAACGTTTCAACCGCCGCCTCATTGCCGAATTTCTTCATAACTTCAGCGATGGTCTTCTCGATGGTTTTTTCGCGACCGCTTGCAAGGCCGACATTCAAGAAACGGAATCCTTTCGGCAGTACGCGTTCATTAAAAATAACTCGCCCGACCGTAGTATAGTCACGCCATTTTGATACGTTCTTAATATCTTCAACGGTCCATTTGTCAAGTTCTTTAACTTTATTGATACCCATCAGTTTGATCTTGGCATGCAGCGAAACACGTTTGTTCTCATATGCGGTCATAACTTCCTGAGCTGAACCGAATATTTTACCTTCACCCAATTGGCCGCGGCGTTCTTTAGTAAGATAATACAGTCCCAATACCATATCTTTTGTCGGAGTTGCCAACGGTTTTCCGCTTGCCGGCGACAAGATATTATATTTTGACAACATCAGCATGCGGGCCTCGATCTGTGCTTCCACCGATAACGGCAAATGCACACCCATCTGATCGCCGTCAAAGTCGGCGTTAAAAGCCGAGCAGACGAGCGGATGGATCTTAATAGCTTTTCCTTCCACCAACTGAGGAATGAATGCCTGTATGGACAATCGGTGAAGTGTCGGAGCACGGTTGAGCATTACCGGATGATCCTTTATGATATCCTCGAGGTATGCCCATACTTCAGGACGTTGATCTTCAAGCACTTTACGCGCGCCTTTCAGCGTTTGTGATATATTCTCTTCGATCTTATTCAACAGAAACGGCTTGAACAATTCG
>CAZIJP010000061.1:0-8870 GCA_964539615.1 uncultured bacterium | reverse complement strand
AATACCGCACTGGTCAAGACGAAGCTTCGGGTCAACAACGATGACCGAACGGCCGGAGTAGTCAACACGTTTTCCGAGAAGGTTCTGACGGAATCGACCGGTCTTACCTTTCAGCATATCCGACAATGATTTCAATGGACGGTTGCCGGTACCGGTAACGGGGCGATTACGTCTGCCGTTATCGAACAATGCATCAACAGCCTCCTGAAGCATACGTTTCTCGTTACGCAAGATGATCTCTGGAGCATTCAGCTCCATAAGACGTTTCAACCGGTTGTTGCGATGAATGACGCGACGATACAGATCGTTCAGATCCGATGTTGCGAATTTACCACCGTCCAAAGGTACAAGCGGGCGAAGGTCTGCGGGAATGACCGGCAGCACCTCAAGAACCATCCACTCGGGACGTAACCGTGCATCATGTAATTGCGATATGAGCTTAAGACGCTTAAATAATTTTTTCTTTGTCTGTGTCGATTTGTTCTTTTCAAGCTTCACTTTCAAGCGAGCTTCTTCAAGTTCAAGGTCGATCTTTTCAAGCGCTTTACGCAATGCCCCTGCGCCCATTTCCGCAACAAAGCTTTCCTCGCCATAACGATTGACAAGGCTTTCATACTCATCCTCATCAAGGATCGTTTTTATATTAATGGGGCGGCGTTTGCCGTCTTCTAGCGATACTTCATAGGTAACGAGCTCTGGTATGTCACCCGGATCGATAACGAAATATTTGTCATAATAAATGACCGCCTCAACATCTTTGCTTTTCACGCCTTGCACTTTAAGGCGTTTTTTTGAACCATCGATATAATCCTCATCGCTGTCATCGAGAAGCAAGCTGATACGGTTCGGTAAATTTTTAAAGAACCAGATATGCGCTACCGGAGTAACGAGCTGAATATGGCCCATGCGTTCGCGACGAACGCGGGATTCGGTAACTTCAACGCCGCAACGGTCGCAGATGATACCTTTATTTTTCTTCTTCTTGTACTTGCCGCAGGCGCATTCGAAGTCTTTAACCGGTCCGAAAATACGTTCGCAGAACAAACCGTCTTTTTCCGGTTTCAGCGTACGGTAATTGATCGTTTCCGGTTCTTTTACCTCGCCGAACGACCACTTGCGAATTTGCTCGGGCGACGCGAGAGTAATTTTTATAGCATCAAAATCGCTTGTGGATTTCGGAGTTATAGGCTTCATTTATCCTCCTTATTATCCTCTTTTAAATAATCTATGTTCAGGCACAACCCTTTCAATTCATTCACGAGAACGTTGAATGATTCGGGTATGCCCGGTTCCGCCGGTGTATTACCGCGGATGATCGCTTCATACATTTTCGTACGCCCATTCACATCGTCTGACTTCACTGTCAGCATTTCACGAAGGGTATACGCCGCTCCGTAAGCCTCAAGCGCCCACACTTCCATCTCTCCGAAACGCTGTCCGCCGAACTGGGCTTTTCCGCCAAGCGGCTGTTGGGATACCAGCGAATAAGGACCGGTAGCGCGAGCATGCAGCTTGTCATCGACAAGGTGATGCAATTTCATCATGTATGCCACACCGACCGTTACTTCTTCATTGAAGGCCTCGCCGGTATAACCATCAAACAATTTCGTCTTTCCTGATTCAGGCAATCCCGCTTCTCGTAAAAGCTCGCGTATCTCTTCTTCGCTCGCGCCGTCAAATACCGGCGTTGCGACCTTAATGCCTTTACGCGATGCAGCCCAGCCGAGATGGGTCTCGAGTATCTGTCCGACGTTCATGCGGGATGGTACTCCGAGCGGATTGAGCACAACATCAACCGGCGTTCCATCTTCAAGATACGGCATATCCTCTTCCGGCAATATGATCGAAACGACACCTTTGTTTCCGTGACGCCCTGCCATCTTATCACCGACAGAAATATTTTTACGGTTTGCAATATATACTTTGACCAACTTGATAACTCCCGGAGGTAACTCGTCACCGCGGAGAAGTTTCTTGCGTTGGTCTTCATGCCATTTCAATACTTCACGGCGACGCTCTTCGACGATATCGATGAGGTCTTGAAGTTTTTTCAACAGATCAACGGGAAGCGCATTCTTTTCAATGAACACACGTTCAATATTTTTAACTTCAAGCATTTCTGCCGTAAGCACTGTCCCTTTAGAACCGATCATGGTGATATCCTTGGAAATGGCCTGACCGAGAAGGATACGCTTCATCATTTCGATCTTGCGTTTGTTGATGAGGTCAAAACGGAGGGCTTGTTCGCGTTCGATCAGATCAACATCGTCCTTACGTTCTTTCTTAATGATATGTTCCATATCTTCGGTCGCTTTACGGGTAAAGACCTTGATATCCATGACCTTACCTTCAACTCCCGGCGGCACACGCAACGAAGCATCTTTCACATCTTCGGCGATCTTTCCGAATATCGCACGGAGAAGTTTTTCTTCCGGCGTCAATTCGGATTTACCTTTCGGCGTTACTTTTCCTACAAGGATATCGCCCGGTTTCACATACGTGCCGATACGGATGATTCCGTTCTCATCGAGATTTTTTACCATCTCATCAATGACCTGCGGAATATCACGGGTGATCTCTTCTTTACCGAGCTTTGTCTCACGTGCTTCTATAATAAGTTCTTCAACGTGAATGGAATCGAAAAAGTTTTCTTTTACGATACGTTCGCTCAATACGATAGCATCCTCGAAGTTGTATCCGCGCCACGGTAAAAATGCAACCAGCATGTTCTGACCAAGCGCAAGTTCTCCGCCCTGTGTACCAAACCCTTCGGTAAGCGCCTGACCTTTCTCTATGCGTTGGCCGACACTCACGATCGGGCGTGTATTGATACAGGTATCTTTATTTGAACGACGGAATTTTTCGAGCATGTAAACATCACGGCCCATATCATGCGCAAATGATGCCGCTACATCGCTGACCGTTTCATCACTTTCGTCAGCTTTGATAACGATGAGGTTAGCGGTTACCTTTTCGGCAATACCGCCACGCTTAGCAACCTGCACGTAGCCGGAGTCCTCAGCGATCTTCGCTTCGATACCGGTCCCGACGATCGGCGCATGCGGATAGATCAAAGGTACGCCCTGACGCTGCATGTTCGATCCCATGAGAGCACGGTTTGCATCGTCATGCTCAAGGAACGGAATGAGCGCCGCTGAGATGGATACGAGCTGTTTCGGAGAAACATCCATATAGTCGATCTCTTCCGGGGTGACCATGATGAATTCACCGGACTTTCGGCACAATACTTTATCGTCAACTAAATGTCCTTTTTCATCAACGGACGCATTTGCCTGGGCGATGATCTTTCCTTCTTCCTGGTCGGCAGAAAGGAACAATATTTTATCGGTGATCTTATTATCTTTTACGACCATATACGGTGTCCGAAGGAACCCGTACTGATCGATCACGGAATAGGTTGACAATGAAGCTATAAGGCCGATGTTCTGACCTTCCGGCGTCTCGATCGGGCATATACGCCCGTAATGGGTATAATGAACGTCACGTGCTTCGAAGCCTGCACGATCGCGGGATAAACCTCCCGGACCTAATGCGGACAAACGGCGCTTATTGGTGATCTCAGACAGCGGATTTGTCTGGTCCATGAACTGAGACAATTGGTGGCTTCCGAAGAATTCATTCAAAACAGCCGTTACCGGACGTGAGTTTACAAGATTCTGCGGATTGACCTTATCGGCCTCACTGATATTCATGCGCTCTTGAATGACACGTTTCATACGGAAGAAGCCGGTATATAAATGGTTCTTCAATAATTCGCCGACGGCACGTACACGACGGTTTCCCAAATGGTCAATATCGCCGGAATCAATGATCTCCCATCGTAAGAACAGAAGGTATTTTATTGATTCGATGATATCTTCATTGGTAAGTGTACGTTCATCAAGCGGAATGCCGCGTTTAAGGATCGTATTTAATTTATAACGGCCTACCTCGCCCAGATCATAGGTAAGCGGATTAAAAAACAGATCATATAATAACGACTCGGCAAGCTCAATTGTTGCCGGAGAACCAGGACGAAGGATACTGTAGATCGTCGTGAGTGCATTCTGTCGTGCATCTTTGTCGATCTTTGCAATACCTTCCGTTGCTAACAATTCGTAATAATACGGATCATAATAATGCCCGCGTCTCAGTTTGTCATCTTCCTTAATATAAAAGAATTCCTTTTTCAAGGTATTTGAAATAATTGCCTGGTTGCCTTCTTTGACCACAAGCAGCTGTAATTCTTCGCGAACGCTTTCCGCCTTGAAAACATTAAAAACATCCATGGTAAATTGTTGGCCAGCCTCTGCTGCCTTCTGGTCCAGATGAGTATAAGCGTCAGCGGCAAACAACGTATTACGGATATATTTGCGCAGATTCTCCTCTTTACCGATCTCAACAGGAACGGTACGTTTCTCTGCATAGATATCAATCGTCTCATATTTTGATTTGATGTATTCCCAATTATCTTTCGTGATCATATCGCCAAGCGCAAGGACGATCTTATTTTCATCATCCCTGATATCCTGGGCCACTATCATCTCGTAATAAAAATCATCGGGATGGCGTGCAGTGTTAATACTGATCTTTTCAGCAAATAATTCAAAAATATCCTGATTTGCCTCATAATTTAATGCACGCATGAATGTGGTGATAAATAATTTCTTTTTGCGATCGATGCTTACAAACATCGTATCGCGATGGTCGATACTGAGTTCTATCCAAGAACCTTCATACGGGATAAGACGCGCAGAGAACGATTCTTTTCCGATCGTTTCGGTCTCTCCGCCTACAAACAATCCCGGAGAACGGTGCAACTGTGATACGACAACACGTTCAGCTCCGTTTATAATAAATGATCCGTTGTCAAGCATCAGCGGGATATCGCCGAAAAATACTTCCTGCTCTTCGCTGACGTCGATCTCCTTTTCACCGGTACGAGGATTCTCAACTTTTTTGGTAAGGCGCAAAGTAACGCGCAAATTACCGCCATAGGTCAAGCCGCGTTCACGACATTCTTGCGGTGAAAATATCGGCTCATCGATATCATACTTTACAAACTCAAGAATATATTTGCTGTTATCTATATCAGGTTCTTTATTCTTCAATTCATGATTAGTTATAGGAAATGTACGTAAAAATATCTCCTGTAGTCCGGAACGATCACGATCGATCGATGTTTTCCCATACTGCAAAAAATCAAGATACGAATGTTTTTGCATCTCGAGCAGATACGGAACATCTATCTTTTCATGGATCTTTCCGAATGTGTACCGGTTTGATCCGGCAATAAATCTATTATTAACCGTCCGGTTTGCTTTTTCCGTTGATCGGGCCATCAGCGAAACCCCCTCTTTGTGGTGTTCACCTGTTTCTCCAACCGCTTTAAAACGTCAGTATAAATACAAAAAATCCGGGGCGTAGGCATACCTCGCCCCAGATAAGTTTCTCACAAAAATGTACCAGCACAAGTATGCCGGTCATGATTTATTTCAGTTCTACGCTCGCGCCGGCTTCTTCCAGCTTTTTCTTCATTTCTTCTGCAGCTGGTTTCGGCAAGCCTTCTTTGAGAGCTTTCGGCAAACCGTCAACAAACGCCTTTGCTTCCGGCAAGCCCAGTCCGCCTACTTCTTTTACGACTTTGATAACCTGCAAGCGGTTTGCACCGGCAGCGGTCACAACGACGTCAAATTCAGTCTTTTCTTCGGCAACGGCAGCACCGGCAACAGGCATAGCAGCAACAGCTACAGGAGCAGCAGCGCTAACACCAAATTTTTCCTCAAGTGCTTTTACGAGTTCTGAAAGTTCAAGTACGCTCATGCTTTCGATCGCTTTGATCATGTCTTCTCTTGTCATATGAAATCCTCCTTATTGTCCTTTTTCTTTTTGTTCTTTTATTGCGTTAAGCACGCACACCATATTCCTCATATTACCTGCAAGTACATTGACGATACCGTATATCGGTCCCTGCATCGTGCGAAGCATTTGTGACAACAGTACATCACGTGACGGCAATTTCGACAATGCTACGATCATTGTAGCATCATATACTTTACCGTCAACGATCCCCGCCCGAACCTTGAGTTTCTCATTGCCTTTTTGATAATCAACAAGAACCTTTGCAGGGGCAACAGAATCGTCATAACTAAAAGCAAGAGCAGTCGGTCCTTTCAGATAATCGTCAAGTCCGATGATGTTCAATTCTTTAAGGGCGATCTGGGCCAGAGTATTTTTGTAAACCTTATACTCTACCTTGCTTTGACGGAGTTTGCGGCGCAATTCGGTGATCTGCGCAACATTCAACCCCATGTAATCAGTAACAACAATAGATTTCGCCGAAGAGAGCTTTTCTTTGATCTCACTCACCATTTCGGCCTTTTCAGGTCTGATTTTAAATGCCATACAATCCTCCTTTCATCATGGATCTTGTGCCTCTGTGAAGGTTGTAACACCCGACAAAGGTCGGGCACAGCATTCTGTCGACCTCTGTCTCGGCAGGCATACATTAAGCCGAAGCGCCTGCTATCTTTGACAGGAAACTTATTTTTCCGTCTGAATGGTAGCCGGATCGATACGAACCGACGGACCCATTGTAGACGCGATAAAAATACTCTTCATATACGTGCCTTTAGCAGCGGCAGGTTTTGCTTTGATCAATGCATTGAGAATAGTGCGAAGGTTGTCTTTCAACTGTTCGCCGGTAAATGCTTTTTTGCCGAAGCTGATATGCACGATACCCGCTTTATCAACTTTATACTCAACACGGCCTGCTTTGGCTTCCTGAATTGCTTTTGCCAGATCATTCGTTACAGTGCCGACCTTCGGGTTAGGCATCAAGCCGCGTGGGCCGAGCACTTTACCGAGTTTACCGACATCTTTCATCATATCAGGGGTTGCAATTGCGACATCGAAGTCGGAAAAACCGCCCATGACCTTTTGAACGAGTTCATCAGCACCGACAAATTCAGCGCCTGCATCCAGGGCTTCTTTTTCTTTTTCAGCCTTAGCAAAAACAGCTACGCGTACGTTTCTACCCGTTCCGTGAGGAAGGATAACGGTACCGCGGATCATTTGATCGGCATGACGCGGGTCAACACCGAGACGCACGTGCAACTCAACGGATTCGTCGAATTTTGCAACAGGCATGTTTTTTAATGCATCGATAGCATCATTGAGCGCATAAATCTTGGTCTGATCAACTTGTTTCAGTGATTCAGCCATACGTTTTGACATTTTTGGCATAGTTAACCTCCTGCGGTACGAACGGCCAAAGCCTCCCGCTTACGTTACGTTTTATATCAGTCTTTAACTTCGATACCCATACTACGAGCGGTGCCGGCTACCATTTTCATAGCGCCTTCAACGTCATTCGCATTCAGATCCGGCATTTTAAGCTCAGCGATCTCTTTTACCTGTTTTTTGGTGACGGTCCCGACCTTTGTCTTATTGGGTTCAGCAGAACCTTTTTGCAATTTTGCAGCCTTCAGCAACAAAATAGATGCAGGCGGGGTCTTCATGATAAACGTGAAGCTTCTGTCCTCATACACGGTAAGAATAACCGGAATGATCAGATCGCCTTTGTCTTGGGTCTGTGCATTGAATGCCTTACAAAATTCCATGATATTCACACCATGCTGACCGAGAGCCGGACCAACTGGCGGAGCCGGATTTGCTTTACCGGCAGGTAATTGCAATTTTACATATGCTTTAACTTTCTTAGCCATAACTTTCACCTTCTCCTTCGCGCACTTACTCGCTATTGCAGTTTCTCAACCTGGAAATAATCCAACTCAACCGGTGTTTGGCGTCCAAATATAGACACCATCACGCGAAGTTTGGATTTCTCTGCCATTACATTATCGATCATACCGGTAAACGACGCGAATGGACCGTCAATGATGCGAACCTTTTCACCCGTAGCAAAGGTTACCTTCGGCTTCAACGCGGTCTTCCGGTCTTCACTTTCTTCCTTGAGCTTTTTGATATCATCATCACTCAACGGGACAGGCTTGTTTTTGGTGCCGACAAACGGTCCAACACCTTTAACATTGCGGATCATATACTGTGTCTCGGTAGTTAGTTCCATCTCAATGATAAGATATCCCGGAAACACTTTCTTTTTCAACTCTTTTTTCTTACCGTCTTTTACGCTCATCAACCGCTCGGAAGGAATGAATATTTCTCCGAACATGTCTTGCATACCGGAACGTTCTACGGCCAGTTCGATAAGTTTTTTAACTTTCTCTTCTGAGCCTACGAGCGTATTAAGAACATACCACTTCATACATCACCGGGATATCATAATTTTACAAAGAACCAATGTAAAATCAATGCAATGAGTCTGTCAAACATCCCAAGTAACACTCCGAAAATAAGAGAAATGGAAATAACCAGAGTGGTCGCGGTCCGTACCATCGAAGGCTTCGGCCATACAACCTTTTTCATCTCTGCGATTACTTCATCGATGAAGATCTTTATCTTTTTCATGTTTCCTCCAATCAGCAAGAAACAGGCCAGGAGGGGCTCGAACCCCCAACCACCTAATTTGGAGTCAGGTGCTCTACCAATTAGAGCTACTGGCCTAACGAACAAAGCGCAAAGAGGTTATTTAACCTCTTTATGCATTGTATGTTTTCTGTCGGTGCTGCAGTATTTCTTCAGCTCCAGTTTTTCTTTGCTGTTCTTTTTGTTCTTCGAAGTTGCATAGTTCCTGCTTTTGCATTCGGTGCACTCGAGCTGGATGACTTCGCGGGCTAACCCTTTTTTCTTTGCCATTATGAACCCCTTTAACGTTATTCGTTACTCTATGATCTCAGCAACAACACCGGCGCCTACCGTTCTGCCGCCTTCGCGGATAGCAAAACGAA
>CAZIJP010000060.1:0-15249 GCA_964539615.1 uncultured bacterium | reverse complement strand
CCTGAACCTTACGATAGATATTAAATGAAATATACGTGGGCGTATCCATGAAAAACGGATCCGTAATTCCAAATTCATAGCTCTGAAGTTTGCCACCATATTGGAATTTCAATGTGCCGGCATATCCGCGGCCGAGAAGGTTCTTTTCGCCGAATTCTAAAAACATGGCAAACCCGGATACTCCGCTGTAGCTACCGCCGAAATTAACGGTACCGGTGTTCTGTTCTTTAACTTTTATCGTAAGATGCATTACATTGTCTTTTTCAGTATCGGGAGTCGGTATAATATCAACTGCCTCAAAATACCCTAAGTTATAGACACTTTGCTGCGTATACATCAATAATTCGCGTCGGAACTCATCGCCCGGTTTGATGGCAAGTTCTCTTAGAATAATTTTATCAACTGTTTTAGTATTACCCTCAACCGTGATTCTTCCGATCATGACCGGTTTTCGCTCTATAATCGAAACATTAACAACAACTTTATTATCAATAAACGTATATGCAGGATCGACCGAAGCAAAAATGTAGCTTTTATCAGCGTAAACTTCATAAATTTTTGCACGGGTTTTATCCCATTCTTCGCCGGTGAACTGTTCATTTTTCTTTGTTGTCACTAACGCCGACAACTGTTCGTTTGTGAAAAGCGTATTGCCTGTGAAAACAACATCTTGCAATATATACTGTTTACCTTCAACGATTTTAACGGTAACATTCGCATATTTTTTTTCATTGTCCAGTGCTACGTCATATCCATCGACACGAGCTCCAAAATACCCGAGGTCCCATAATTTTTTTTCAATCTTTTTCATATCCTCATCAAGTTTTTCACGGTCAAGATTAGGATGGCGCCAGAATGATGATTCTTTAGTTTCCATTGCCTTTTTTAGCTTTTTCAAAGGAACGGTCTGAGCTCCGTCAAATGTGATCGTACCAATACTGACCTTACGCCCTTCCGTTATGGAAATGGTAACAATCACACCATCTTCGGTTTCCTGAAATTCGGGTTTAATGTCAACGGCGGCGAAACCTTTTTCTTGATATTTTTTTTCAATGGTGTATTTCGCTTTTGTAAGATAACGCTTATCAAAAGGAGCGGATTCCGTTAGGAACGGGATCTCTAATGAAAGTTCGTCATCATCGAATTTCTTATTGCCCTCAAAACGAACTTCTATGATATGCGGGCGTTCCTTTATGGAATATGTTAATGAAACGCCATCTTCAAAATCTGCGATCTCCGCATCGATCGTATCAAAATATTCAAGTTCATATAAGTTTTGAATATCAGTACGTAATTTGATGGTGGAAAACTGGTCGCCGATTTTCATATGAAGAAGGGTAATGAAAAAGTCCTTCTCCAGAGATTTTAAACCGACCACATCGATCTTTTTAACCGGCACCGCGTACACGAATGCCGTTATCATAACGGCCAAAATCAGAACAAGACTACTTTTTCTCATTTTTTTCCTCCGACATAAGGCTGCGTAATATTGAGTTCTCAATTCGTTCAGTAAAAACCTGGCCGTCACGGCAATCCACTTTTATCATATCGCCTTCAATAAATTTTTTCGACAAGATATCGATCGCGATCACGTCTTCAAGATACCGCTGGATACTGCGCTTCAAAGGACGAGCGCCAAATTCCGGGCTGTACCCCACTTCTATCAAAAAATCCCGCATGGTCTCGGTAAGCGAAAAATCCATATGCGATTCACGAAGCCTGTTGCGCACCTGTTCGATTAACAGATCTATAATACGTTCGATCTCTTCGCGTCCGAGAGGATTAAATACAACCAATTCATCCAACCGATTGATAAATTCCGGGTTGAAGATCTTCCTCACCTCAGACATGACCATATCCTTCATCTTCGGATAATCGATTGCAAGTTCTTTATTAGAAAATCCCATGGTCTTTTTGTTCCAGATATATTTAGCGCCAATATTTGACGTCAATATAATGATCGTATTTTTAAAATCGATCACCCGGCCGACATTATCGGTAAGATGACCGTCTTCGAATACTTGCAACAGGATATTGAAAACATCTGGGTGCGCTTTTTCGATCTCATCAAATAAGACAACGGCATACGGCCTGCGGCGAACTTTTTCAGTTAGCTGACCGCCTTCCTCATACCCCACATAACCCGGAGGCGCTCCCATAAGACGAGAAACGGAAAACTTCTCCATATATTCCGACATGTCCACGCGGATCATAGCATCAGGATCATTGAACATAAAATTGGCAAGCACACGGGCCAGCTCTGTTTTCCCGACACCCGTCGGCCCGAGGAACATGAATGTGCCGATCGGCCTGTTCGGATCTTTCAATCCGGCCCGGGCGCGGCGCAATGCATTTGCAACGACCTTTATCGCTTCATCCTGGCCGATAATATGTTTATTCAGCTCTTCTTCGATCTTCATCAGACGTTCGCTTTCCTTTTCTTCCAATTTGGACAGCGGAATACCCGTCCATTTTGAAATAAGCAATGCAATGTCATCGGCAGTGACCGTTTTGACATTGTTGGTCTGCGAACTGAGCCAGTTCTTCTTCAACTCTTTTGCTTTGGCTTTCAATTTTTCTTCTATATCGCGAAGATGAGCAGCTTTTTCAAACTCCTGCATCATGATCGCAGCGCTTTTATCTTTTTTGAACTGTTCGATCTCACGTTCTATGTCAGCGATGTCTTTCGGCAGCTGAGACAAGGTAAGCCGAACCATAGCAGCGGCCTCATCGATAAGATCGATCGCTTTATCGGGGAGGAATCGGTCGGACATATATCGGTCAGACAGCCTGGATGCCGCAACGATCGCTTCATCGGTAATCTTCACGGCATGATGTGCTTCATATTTGTCGCGAAGTCCGGAAACGATCTCGATCGTCTCTTCAACTGAAGGCGGTTCAACGATTATTTTTTGAAAACGACGTTCAAGCGCAGCGTCTTTTTCGATATACTTCCGGTACTCGTCAAGCGTAGTGGCTCCGATACACTGTATCTCGCCACGCGACAGGGACGGTTTCAAAATATTGGATGCATCAATGGCGCCTTCGGCTGCTCCCGCTCCTACAAGCGTATGTATCTCATCGATAAAAATAATGACATTCTCGGATTCCTGAATTTCTTTCATGACCGCTTTGAAGCGTTCTTCAAATTGCCCGCGGTATTTGGTACCGGCAATAACGGCAGCAAGGTCAAGGGAAACAACGCGTTTATTGACCAACAGATCGGGAACTTCATTTGTCACGATACGTTGCGCAAGGCCTTCAACGATGGCGGTCTTCCCGACACCGGCCTCTCCGATAAGAACGGGATTGTTCTTTTTACGGCGCGCAAGGATCTGAATGACACGTTCAACTTCACGCTCACGGCCGATGACAGGGTCAAGTTTATCTTCAACGGCAAGTTTGGTAAGGTCACGGCCGAACTCATCTAATGCAGGCGTGGCACTTTTTATTTTTTTCTTATTAGCGTAATAATCGCTTTCCATCTCACCGCTCAAAAGCTTGACGACCTCTTCGCGAACTTTTTCGGCAGTGACGTTGAATACACGCAACACACGAGCTGCAATGCCTTCGCCTTCACGGAGCAAGCCGAGAAGGATGTGTTCTGTGCCGACAAAATTATGCCCCATTTTCGTGGCTTCATCGACGGCAAGCTCAAGCACTCGTTTTGCACGCGGAGTAAGTTGAATATCATGTTCTCCGTATGATTTATGTTCTTCGGTCACGAGATATTTGTTCAATTCTTCACGGATGGCGGTGATATCAATGTTCATGCGGCGCAGCACGATCACACCGATACTGGCGCCCTCACGCAATAAACCGAGCAAAATATGTTCTGTGCCGATAAAATCATAATTCATCTTTGCGGCTTCTTCGCGCGCATAGATGACTACTTTTCTGGCACGTTCGCTGAATCGGTCATACATAGGCACCCCCTGCAAGGGTTAATTGTTTATGTTTCATCTCATACACGGTATTGCAACGCTGGGCGATCTCTCTGTTGTGTGTTACCAGTACCATCGTTACCGGATGGTCCTTACGGTAACTGAACAACAGATCAAGTATAGCCTGTGCATGGGATTCGTCAAGATTTCCTGTGGGTTCATCGGCAAAAAGCAACGCAGGCTGTTTTATCAACGCCCGTGCGATCGCAAGCCGTTGTTTTTCTCCTCCGGATAGTTGTGTGGCGATATATTCACGCCTATCCCAGATACCGGTCTGTTTTAATAGTTCTTCGGCCCTGTAGGCCGCTTCTTTTTCAGGCATAAGGTAACATCCCGTATAATATAAATTCTGCCAAACGGTCATATCGTTGAACAGTTGGAAAAATTGGAACACAAACCCGATATGACGACGTATGAACATCGAACGCATATCGAGGGAAAAACTGCTGACAGGCTCATCCAATAATGTCAATTGCCCCGCCGTTGGTTGCATCAATAACCCGAGTATATGCAACAGCGTGGATTTGCCGACACCCGATTCGCCGATGATGGCAACCGTGTCATTTGCCGCGACCGACCAATTAAGGTTTGTCACTATAGGCAACTGCTCGGTCGCGCTTTCGTAAATATGGGTCATGTTCAAACACGTGATACTGTTATTCATATTTGATAGCATCCACCACATCAAGTTTGGCTGCCTGTCTGGCCGGAAGGATCGAGGCCAAGAACGTGATCATCAAGGCAACTAAACCGGTTATTAAAAAATTCACCAAAGACATATGCACTTTCAATTC
This sequence comes from uncultured bacterium, assembly GCA_964539615.1. Classification (GTDB taxonomy): domain Bacteria; phylum Macinerneyibacteriota; class Macinerneyibacteria; order Macinerneyibacteriales; family CAYRFE01; genus CAYRFE01. The sequence goes on along the minus strand of CAZIJP010000060.1, from coordinate 10,511 downwards.
TGTGGAATAATACACATCAGCAGGTAATACATTGATATGCGACCACTTGATTATCAAACAGATAATAAGGCCTAAAAGTTCCCCGAGGATAATTCCCGTACCGCCTGAGATCATTCCGTATGATAAAAACACATGATAGACATCCTTACGGGAAAAACCGAGAGATTTCATCACGCCGATCTCTTTTGTCTTCTCTTTCACCATGGTGATCAATATTGCTATAATGTTAAATGCCGCCACGATCACAATAAGCGTGAGAATGACGAACATGGTCTTTTTTTCCAGCTCCATGGCCGAGTAAAGGTTTTTATTCATGCGGAACCAGTCTTTGGCCATAAGATTGGAATCCTCAGAAAAAGAACGTTCCAAGGCAGATGCCACTTCCGCAGCGCGACCGATATCCTTAATTTTCACACCCACGCCGCTTACACCGATACGGCTTAAGAATTTCTGCGCATCGGGAATTGTAAGATACACAAGTGATGTGTCATATTCATACATATTGCTTTCAAATATCCGAACTACTTTAAAATCACGTATCTTTGGCAACATACCGATAGGGGTTATACGACCCGCAGGTGACATGAGACGCACGGTATCGCCGATATCAACATTAAGCATCCGTGATAACTCGATACCGACCGCAATGCCATTGCCGCTCAAAGAACCCTGCCCTTTTTTGAGGATCTCCTCATATCGGGTAACCTTTTTTTCACGTTCTTCATCAATACCACGAATGACCACGCTGAAAACCCTGCCCTGATTGAGGATGAGTCCCTCACCCATGACGAACGGCGTAGCATCGATCACTTCGGGATTCTTTTTGACCGTGGCTATTATCTCATCGTAATTCTCTAATTCGCTGCCGAACCGGTCCTGCACCATAATGTGCGAATTAACGCCGAGTATTTTATTCTTCAGATCACGCTCGAAACCGTCCATGACCGAAAGCACAACAGTCAGCGTCATAACCCCTACCATGATGCCTGCGATCGATATTGTGGTAATACCGGACAACAATTTGTTTGTCCGGCGGCCTTTTAAATACGATAATGCTATGCGGAACGGAACATTCATGAATTAAACTTCATCTTTCAGATGCGGAAAAAGAATAACATCTTTTATGGTCGGCGCATCGGTGAGCAGCATGACCAAGCGATCGATGCCTATACCGCACCCGCCGGTCGGCGGCAAACCGTATTGCAATGCGCGGATAAAGTCCTCATCCATGCGCTGCGCTTCTTCGTTACCGGCCTTGAAAGCCTCTTCCTGTTTTGAAAAACGCTCTTCCTGATCGATCGGATCGTTGAGCTCAGAAAATGCGTTTGCAAGTTCCCACGTATTCACGAACAACTCAAAACGCTCAACGAACAAACCGGTCTCATCGCCGCGTTTTTTCTTGGCAAGCGGCGATACTTCAAGCGGATGATCGGTAATGAACGTCGGGTTCATCAAATGCTGTTCAACAAATGCTTCAAATAATTCCTGTATGAGTTTACCGCGAGCCATTTTTTTGATCTCGGGTTCTTCTTCTTTATCATGTTTGATGAGAATGGCCTTCAACTCGTCGTCTGTTTTTGCCATAACATCGATATTGGCATATTCTTTTATTGAATCAACCATGGACAACCGTCTCCACGGCGTATTGAAATCGATCGTTTTGTCACCGTAGGTCACTTTTCTGTCGGCAAAGCCAAGACTGTCGACAATATTTAAAAACAACTTTTCAGTAAAATCCATCATGTCGTACAGGTCTTTATAGGCCTCGTAAAATTCCATGAGCGTGAATTCCGGATTATGCTTTTTGGAGATACCTTCGTTACGGAACACACGGTTGATCTCGTACACTTTCTCGAAACCGCCCACGATAAGACGTTTAAGATAGGTCTCAAGCGAAATACGGATGTAGAGGTCGCGATGTAATGCATTATGGTGTGTGACGAACGGACGCGCATCAGCGCCGCCGTACACTTGCTGCAGCACCGGCGTCTCAACTTCCATATAGCCGTAATCATCCATGAAATTACGGATCGAACGAACGATCTTGCAACGTTTACGAAAACGGTCACGGGAATCGTCATTGACGATAAGGTCAACGTAACGCTGACGGTATTTCATTTCTTTATCAGTAAGTTCGTCGAAAAGCTGTCCGTCTTTTTCTTTCACGACAGGCAACGGGCGCAGTGATTTTGTGAGCAGCATATATGCTTTCACGATGATCGTCAGCTCTCCGGTATGCGTGCGGAACAACGGGCCTTCCACGCCGATAATGTCACCGATGTCGAGTTTTTTGAACAACTCGTATGACTCTTCTCCGACGATATCTTTACGGAAATATAACTGAATACGCCCCGTATCATCTTTCAGGTCAGCGAAGCCGGTCTTGCCGTGTTCGCGTTTGATCATGATACGTCCCGCCGTCTTGGTATAGCCGGTCTCCTGATCGATAGTATCCTTATATTCTTCCTTTATATCGGCAATCATCTTCTGCTTGTCGTATTTATATTGAAAGGGCTCCAAACCCGCTTCTCTCATCTCTTCGACTTTTTTCAAACGTTGTTCCATCAAAACATTAAATTCATCCATAGGCGTACTCCTCCCTGTATTTTTCTCGGATGATATTACGTGAAAATAACTAAAAGTCAAGCAACTAATGGTATAAGAAAGCCCTAAATTGTGCTCAGCATACAATTTCGCCGCCTCGGATCATACTGTTCCGATTTAATTTCATCATGCTTACCGAAGGATACAGCCATGTTACACAGGCAAAACGCCGATCGGTCAATAAAAACTAAAGATTATGGTTAATTTCTCATTAAAAAGGATACTCTCTGCCAGATACAACTTCCCTTGTTTGAAAAATATTACGCTTGCATTTATACAGACCTGTGATAAATTTGATACATGCAAAGAAACTTCATTGAAGAAAATAATTCAAACAAACCCGATATCAGACCGGTACTATGAGTATGGACGCGTATCTTAAAGAACTTGTCGCAGAATCAATTTCCATCATCCGCAATGCCGTAGCCGAGGCCGATAATCCGGTCATGCTGTATTCGATCGGAAAAGATTCGACCGTAATGCTCGATCTTGCCTTAAAAGCGTTTTATCCGGCAAAACCGCCGTTTCCCCTCATGCATATCGATACAACCTGGAAGTTTAAAGAAATGATACAATTCAGGGATGACACCGCCTCCCGTCTCGGCATGAAACTGATCGTGTATACTAACAATCGCGGTCTTGAGGACAATATTAATCCGTTCGATCATGGCAGCGCACGGTATACCGACATCATGAAAACGGAAGCGCTCAAACAAGTTTTGACCGATATGAAATTCGATATGATCTTCGGCGGAGCACGGCGTGATGAGGAAAAAAGTCGCGCAAAAGAACGAGTTTTTTCATTTCGTGATAAAAATCACCGATGGGACCCTAAAAATCAACGCCCCGAGATATGGGATATATGCAACACAAAACGAGATAAAAACGAAAGCATCCGTGTTTTCCCCTTATCAAATTGGACTGAAATGGACGTATGGCGTTATATCAGACGCGAAAAACTCGATGTCGTGCCATTATATTTTGCAGCCGAACGGTCCGTCGTAGAACGCAACGGCCAGCTGATCATGGTCAACGATGACCGTTTCCCGCTTGAAAGAAATGAATCCGTTCAAATAAAAAAAGTGCGATTCCGAACGTTGGGTTGCTACCCGCTGACGGCAGGCATCGAATCGGATGCCGATACGCTGGACCTGCTCATCGAAGAAATGGAGCGGGATTGTTTTTCGGAGCGAGCAGGCCGATTGATAGACCATGACCAGTCGGGCAGTATGGAACGGAAAAAATGGGAGGGTTATTTTTGACCGACGGCAACCGCTCTACAGTATTGCGATTTCTAACCTGCGGCAGCGTTGACGACGGAAAATCAACGTTGATCGGTCATCTGTTGTATAAAACAGGCAATGTGTTTACCGATCAGCAGGCAACATTACAACAGGAGAGCGCACGTATCGGCAATGCCGGAGAACATATCGATTATTCGCTTCTGCTTGACGGACTGCTTTCGGAACGCGAACAGGGCATAACGATCGATGTTGCATATCGGTATTTTTTTGTTAACGATAGAAAATATATCGTTGCCGACACTCCGGGACATCAGCAATATACGCGCAACACGGTCACCGGGGCTTCGCATTGCGATGCAGCCCTGATCCTTATTGACGCACGTGCAGGAATTTTGGAACAAACCCGCCGCCATACGCTTGTATGCGCGCTCATGGGAATTCGTTCGATCGCTTTTATTTGCAATAAAATGGATCTTACCGGTTGGGACCATATGCGCTATGAAACGGTCGTTGCACAATGCAATGCTCTTTTCGACGATGTGGCAGGTCATATTCAACAAAGACCGGATTTTGCCGTCATTCCCGTCTCGTCATTGTTCGGTGATAATCTTATTGACCGTTCCGGAGTAAGTCCGTGGTATGACGGCCCGACGGTTATGGAATGGCTGCAATCGGTCGAACCTGCTTCAGGGTATCACAAAAAACCGTTCCGCTTTTCCGTGGAATATGTGATCAAACCCGGCGTTGATACCGACAATTGGCAACAATCGGCCGAGCAACATTTTACCGACCATGAAAACTACCGCGCCTATGCCGGACGCGTTCACAGCGGTACCATAACGACAGGAGATTCGGTCGTACTATCCGCTTCAGGCACATCGACCGTAATAACCGGGATCCTTAATGCCGGCGAGCCTGCCGAGGCCGCAACCGCCGGAGAATCGGTAAGTTTCACTATCAATAAAACTATGGATATAAGCCGCGGTGATGGTCTTTCTTCCTCGGCACACCCCCCTGTCGTATCAAATCAATTCAAAACATATATCGTCTGGATGCATGAAGAACCGCTTTTTGCAGGACGGACATTTTTGTTTAAAAGCGTCTATGGCATTGCTCCTGCGGAGATAACACATTTCTCGGGTAAACTCGACGTGCAAACATTCCAAATCCAACCGTGTGAAAATTTGTCCATGAATGACATCGGCCTTGCAGAAATAGCAGTGTCACGTCCGGTGCCGTTCGATCCTTATCATGAAAACAAAATCACCGGCGGATTCATTCTGATAGACCGCAAAACAAATGCCACTGCGGGATGCGGCATGATACTGCATGATCTCAGACGAGCGCACAATATCGCCTGGCAGGATTTTGTCATCACACCGCAGGATCGGGCTCGGCTTCTGGGGCAAAAACCGTTATTGCTCTGGTTCACCGGTCTTTCCGGATCAGGGAAATCGACCATCGCCAACATAGTTGCCGCAAAATTACATAAACGAGAAAAACTCACCTATATCATCGACGGAGATAATCTTCGCCACGGCATCAATAAAGACCTTGGGTTCACACCTGCCGACAGAGTGGAAAACATACGCCGTGCTGGTCATATCGCTCATTTGATGATGGAAGCAGGCGTGATCGTGCTCACGGCATTCATCTCGCCGTTTCGGGCCGACAGGGCATTAGTGCGTGCCTTATGTAATGACAACGAATTTATTGAGATCTATGTATCAACGCCGTTAGACGAATGCGAACGCCGCGACACGAAAGGCCTGTATAAAAAAGCCCGCAACGGAGAATTACCCAATCTTACCGGTATCGGTTCTCCCTATGAAGACCCCGTCGATCCCGAACTGGTGCTGGATACCATGACCGCTTCCGCTGAAGAATTAGCCGATACGATCATCACCTATTTGGAAAAAAACAGACTCTTGCGTTTTTAATATCGAGTAATCAGGAGGGAGCAACTATGCCGGCAGATTTGACCGTTACGCTTGGGACAGGGCTTGTGATCTTGACGATCGCATTTTTCTCGGAATATATCGATTCCACCGCCGGAATGGGATATGGCACCATTTTATCACCGATATTGTTACTAATGGGCTATTCACCCCTGATGATCGTACCGAGTATCCTGTTATCCGAATTTTTAACGGGTATAACGGCAAGCGTAACGCATCATATGTTGGGCAATGTGGATCTAAAACCAAGAACATTGGGTGTCTCAACCTTTTTCCTGCAATGCAGGGCTCAAGGTCTCAGAACAAGCATTCGGGAATCCTTCCCTATCGCGTTCAGAGTATCCGTTATAATCGGGTTGTGTAGCGTAGTCGGAACAGTGGTAGCCGTGTTGATCGCCGTAAAAATCCCGAAAACGACAATGACATCGATCATCGGCATGATCCTGATAATATCTGGTCTCGTAATTATAATAACTAATAAACTTATTTTTAAATTCAGCTGGTTTCGTATCATAATCCTTGGCATGATCGCTTCGTTCAACAAAGGACTATCAGGCGGAGGCTACGGTCCGATCGTGACCAGCGGTCAATTGCTTGCCGGTATTGAAAGCAAAAACACGGTTGGTATAACTTCCTTTGCGGAAGCGCTCACCTGTCTTACGGGATTGATCCTGTATTTTTGGAAAAGCGACGATATCAATCTGTCTCTGGCGCCTTATTTATGTATCGGCGCGCTACTGTCCGTCCCGCTCTCCGGGATAACGGTCAAGAAACTCGATGCGAAAAAATTCCGCATGATCATCGGCATACTCACACTGATACTCGGCACCGGAACGTTTTTTCAGATGCTGAAACCGTGAACCGAATCAATTACCGGTGCTGACAATAACGATATCCGAATTTTTTAATTGAACAACCGCTAACTTGTGATATAGTGATTAAATGATATCTCGCATATACTTTATTATAACAAAGACCGAATCGTATGTGCTTTGCGGTAGCCTTTCGGCGGTACACGTATGAAAAAGCTATCGTTCAACGCAACGATAATTATCGCTCTTACGATAGCGCTGACGGGTGCGATAGTATTTTTTATCATCATGCTTAAGGATGTCAGAAAAACTACCAAACACGCTTTTATGATCCGCGCAAATATCGCCTCAACCTATATGTCTCTCATGCAGCAGCATGTTGATGCTTTACGCAGAAATATCGAGATACATTATTCAGACACGATCTCAGCAATACCGGACGCGATCAAATGGTATCCAGAACATCAAATATGGGGAGTGTCCGGATTTGAGACTGAAGGAATTACTGCCGATATACCGGGCTCGATTACCGGCATTACACCTTATCCGCTGTCGAATTCGGTCAAGCGTGAAATTACCGCAGCCATGTCGATGAACGCACAGATCGATGCTATTTTAACGAACAATAAAAACGTCACCTGGATCTATTATACATCTGCGCAGGGCTTCATTTATATTGCCCCGAAGGTCATGATCAAGGATTATCATTTTTCACAAAGCGAACTCCAACGTCCCTTTTTCTTACAGGCGACCCCGGAACGCGATCCGAACTCGCGACAGATCGTAACCGACTTGTATGAAGACAGCGCCGGCCAGGGATTGATGATCACGATCTCTTCGCCGGTCACGATCAACGGGAAATTCATCGGCGTTGTATCGCTTGATCTCGGGGTGGACCTTCTCAAACGATTGTCATTGGTGGAATCGATCCCCGGCGAAACGATCCTGATCGATGAAAACGGTAAAATTGTCGTACGGAAAGATTCCTTCTCTCTCGATGAGACATACCCGCACGGTAAAACCGCAGAAGAGTGGCGCAATGCAGACGACGGTTATTTCTGGATGGGGAAAGACGTGGTAGTGGGCGAACTGCGTCTTGTGCATCGCGTAAAGCTCAGCGAATATTTTCTGATCGCTGCAAAAAAAAGCATTTTGGTTTGGAGCCTTTTAGTGTTGTTGGCCATGATGTATTTGGCGGGGCTTCACTATATCATCACGCAAAAACGATCACAACTCGATCTGCAGGAAAGCGAAGAACGGTTTCGTAAGATCTTCGAACAACACACCGCCGTAAAATTGCTTATCGACCCGGAGACCGGAGCAATAATCGACGCTAATTTTGCCGCTGAAAAATATTACGGATGGCCACGCAAGATGTTGAAAAAAATGACCATTTCCCAGATCAATACGCTTACGCCGGATGAAATCAAACACGCTATGGATAATGCTCTTGTTCATAATAAAAATATCTTCGAATTCAAGCACAAACTTTCCGACGGAAGGATCCGCGACGTTGAGGTGTTCAGCAGCGAGATCGATATACAAGGGAAAAAAATACTGCATTCCATCATTCATGACATAACAGAAAGAAAGATCGCACAAAACGAATTAAAAGAAAGTAACGAAAGAACACAAGCATTACTGTCCGCCTTACCCGATATCATGTTTGTCTTTGACCGCAACGGCGTTTTTCTGGATTTCAGGATTCCGAAGGGACGAAAATTGTATGCTCCGCCGGAAATATTTCTCAATAAAAAGATAACCGCCATCCTTCCGGCCAAACTCGCAGAGATTACCTTGGAAAAACTCGCCAACGTTTTTAAGAACGGGCAGGTAGAAGTCTTTCAATATGACTTGCCTATAGACGGCGAGAACAGGTATTTTGAATCACGGGTTGTGTTAAAAAGCGATAAAGAGGCTCTCTTGATAGAACGAGACATAACCGACCAAAAGATCATGGAAAATGCGTTACGGGCAAGCGAAGAGCGGATGCAGCTCATATTAAAAAACTCATCAGATATCATCACCACGCTCACCGCAGAAGGGATTCAAACGTATGTTAGCCCCGCAGCTGAAAAAATCACGGGGTTTACGGCGGAAGATCTGACCGGTAAAGCTATTGCCGAATTGGTTCATCCCGATGATCTGCCGAACATCCTTGGCGTATGGCAGGAAGCATTGTCACAACCGAATATGACGGCGCGTATACAGTACCGCCATGTTCATAAAACACTCGGTTGGGTTTATCTGGAGGCTATCGGACAAAATCTGCTCCACGAACCGGCCGTTCAGGCTGTGCTGATCAACGTGCGCGATATCAGCGATCTGAAAAATGCGGAAAAAGCTTTAAAACAAAGCCTTGAGAATATGGACCGTTTCTTTGACCTAAACCCATACTCATCACAGATCGTAAATCTCGACGGTTATACAGTGAAGGTCAATTCGGCGTTTGAACAGCTTTTTGGGGCAGCACCGCCACCGTCGTATTCGATATTCAACGACCCGCTCTTAATAAGTCTCGGGTATCAGAACATGCTCATACGGTCGAAAAAAGGCGAGACATTGGTCTATCCTGAAATGTGGTACGATCCGCATCTGGCTGATTCCGACGTTGCGTCAAAACGGGTATGCATCAAATTTATTATTTTTCCGTTGTATAATCAAAACAATGAGATCGAATATTACGTTGTGATGCACGAGGATATCACTGCCCGAAAACACGCTGAGGAAGAACGTGCAAAACTGCAGGAACAACTCCTTCAATCACAAAAGATGGAATCCGTGGGCAGGCTGGCAGGCGGCGTGGCGCACGATTTCAACAATATGCTGAGTGTGATCATCGGCCATGCGGAGCTTTTGCTACATAAGATCCCGCAAGAAGATCGGATGTTCAACGGTATCAAAGAGATCGAAAATGCCGCGAAACGATCCGCAGATCTTACCCGCCAATTACTTGCTTTTGCAAGAAAACAGACCGTTTCTCCCGTTATACTTGATCTGAACAAAACGATCGCCAACATGCTTACGATGCTTCGCCGTCTCATGGGTGAAGATATACAATTGCGGTGGTTACCAGCCGAAGGGCTTCATGCCGTCAAACTTGACCCTTCACAGATCGACCAGATCCTTGCCAACCTCTGCGTAAATGCCCGTGACGCCATCACAAAGAACGGCTCGGTAACGATCGAAACCAAAAATACCGTTTTTGACGAAAATTATTGCGCTGCAAATTCAGGCTATATGCCGGGAGAATATGTTATGATCGCCGTAAGCGACAATGGCTGCGGCATGAGCAAAGAGGATATTGAACATCTCTTTGAACCGTTTTACACCACGAAAAAATTGGGGAAAGGCACCGGACTCGGGCTTGCCACGATCTACGGTATTATCAAACAGAACAATGGTTACATCAATGTGTACAGCGAGCAAGGGCACGGCACGACCTTTAAGATCTATTTCCCGAGATTCATCGGAAAAACAGAAGAATCACGCTTGATTGATGTACAGGATATCCGGCACGGCAATGAAACCATTTTGCTGGTAGAAGATGAACGGCAACTGTTGGAACTGACCAAGACAATGCTTGAGGCGCTGGGTTACAATGTGCTTACGGCAAGTTCACCGACCGAAGCGATTAAGATCGCAAAAGCGCACGCAAAGGCCATCGCGCTTGTTGTGACCGATGTGGTCATGCCCGAGATGAACGGCCGCGACCTCGCCGACACGCTCACAAAGATCAATCCGCGATTCAAATGGCTCTTCATGTCTGGGTACACCGCCGATGTGATCGCACATCACGGCATTGTGGATGAGGATATTCATTTCATTCAGAAACCTTTCTCGCTTCAGCAATTGTCGTTAAAAGTGCATGAAGCGATGAATCCGTAATAACA
>CAZIJP010000059.1:13849-15369 GCA_964539615.1 uncultured bacterium | reverse complement strand
TACCTAGAAAGATCGAGGGTCTTTCTAATGAAAAAATTGATGAAGTGTATAACTCAGCATATGATCTGACATCGATAATTCCAACTAAATCGCAAGAAGAACTTTTGGAAACATTGGACGAACATTTCTTTGCAAAGAAGACTCTTCTACATGAGAGTAAGCAGTATTCTACAACAAAAGAAGTTCAAGATCTCTCATCCGATAAAGATCCTGTGTCAATTTCAACTCCGAAAACTGATTCATCTGATGATGAAAACATTCAGAAATTGCTCGCTGATCTTGACGCATAATCATGAACCTCGATCAAATCTCACCTGAAGGAGATTTGCCACCTAATCACCCTTTAGTGCTCGAAGCACTAAAGGGTATTATTTCTGGCCCAATCTCGGAACTGAGGACAAAAGTTGATTCTTTGATTACAAACCCTTCTAGTACTTTAAGGAAGGGTGAAATTAATTATAATAATATTTTACCAAACGGTATACATGGAATGAATTCACCTTCGAATTTGGATTCTACTTCTCAAGTAACGAATAATTTTTTGAATCAAATTGCTCCAGTGCATTATCAAGGACATGTTCCACAACAACCAGTTATTCATAACATTGTAGAGCAACCAGTTGTCCAAAATTTTACACAACATCAAGTTTCAACTAAAGTTCAAATACCTCAAAATGATTCAAATCAATTAGAGCTTCCTCTTTTTAAACAACCAGAGGTTTCGGATCTTCATAAGAAACTTTTTGACATTGAATCGAAACTTGATATAATTTTGAAGCATGTCAAAAACAATAAAAATTAAAAATAAAAGTTTATTTGTAAAGAATTTTCTTCTTCCGATTTCTAAAATCTCAGATTCTTCTATTTTAGAACTAAATGAAAATTTACTAAGTTGCAAAGTTTGTACATCTGATAATTCTGTTATTTTTTTCACATGTTTTACTACTGAGAGCGATAGTGATGAAACAGTAGTTTTAAATTGTCCTGATATTAAAAAACTCATCAGAGCGATTGATGCTATTTCGAGAAATGATGAAATTTCTTTTGAGATTGAAGAAAATAATCTATCATACAAGGATAAATCGATAAAATTCAAATATCATTTATTGGAGGACGGTATCATCAAGCAACCTAAGTTAAATCTTAAAAAATTGGATGATACTGAATTCAATACAACTTTTATATTGAGAAATGATTATGTTAAAGAATTGATTAAAGGCTCTGTTTTCAGTTCAGATTCCAATAAAATATACATTTCAACGGGAAAGGAGGATGTATATGCTGAATTGACGGATAAAACTAGAAACAACATAGATACTATCACTTTACAGATATCGGATTCCTATGATGGAGATTCAATCGAATCTCTTCCATTCAGTTTTGAGATATTTCGACTTATGGAATGTTCTGGAAAGGATATTTTAGTTAAAATCAATGCTAAATTGGGTCTTGTAATATTCGAAATACTCGATAATTATAATAAAATGTTATACGTAATGTCATCTCTTATCAAATGAAAA
>CAZIJP010000059.1:0-13749 GCA_964539615.1 uncultured bacterium | reverse complement strand
TTCTCTATTAAGACGGAAAGTTTGGAGGTTATTATAACTCACCTTCTTTCTGCTGGAGTCAATAATAATGCAAATACAAGCCCATACTCAAAACCTAAATACTTTAATGGAGAACAAAAAGGACAACAACAGCAAGAAACCAGTGAAGTCTCCGTCTAAAAAAAACGATAAACTCACGGCGCTAGACAAGGCACAAATCAATGAATTGCTGTCTCAATCTATACAGAATTTTGTAGATAGATCCAAAAAGGAAGCTAGGGATGTTGATGAGGTTGTTAATTTGATTGACACTCATTTATCCGAATTTCTTCAAGCATTTGTTATTTTTGGTTATGATATGAAAGGTCAATCTATTTGTATCCATCATGCAACAAATCAGATGGATTCGGATGCAATTAATTCTCTTATAAACAGGGTTCTCCAACAGGGTTTGGAGTGATGTTTAAAAAATTATTCAAAAGAAAAGATACCATAATAGATGGAGGTTCTTGTTATGGTGTTTTAAGAGGAGACTATCATGGAGAAATATTTGTTTTCTTTAAACAAGAATATAATAAAATGTTTTTTGTGAGTTTACCAAAAATGGAATTGAGGGAAGTTGAAACATCCAAATTTTATATTGGTTTGGGAGAGAAAATATTAGATTTTATCAATGTTTTACCTAAAGATGTGTATAAAGTGATCGAGGCACATGGAAAAAATCTTTTATCACCTAAATAACTTTATGAACAAAGTAGAACCTAGAATTATAACTTCCCCCATTTCCGGTCAACCATCGGTTCCTAGAATAATAGAAACCAAGGTAGGAAATAATATTGTAAAAGAAGCGCACTGGTTTGATCCAGCATCAGGAACTTTTATCCGTAAGGGAACGATCAGCGTCACTCCTATTTCTCAAGTTGATCAACCCAAATAATGGGAATTTTTAAAATTTGAGAAAAAGAACTTGACTCGATATGATGTATTGAGTAATATGGTGTCATGGTCACTTTACCAGAAGAGTTCGTTGTTTCCAAGTTTTACCAATTCGCAGGTTCGCCAAAACATAATAAAGGGTCGAATACTTATCAAGCGAGTTGCCCAATATGTAGAGAAGGTAAATCTTGGTTAAAGAAAAAAAGATGTTATTATATTGTAACAAAAAATACAATATATTGCCATAATTGCGGTTGGAAGGGAAATCCTGTTAATTGGATAATGGAGCTGTCTGGTGATTCTTTTTCAGATGTAATGAAAGCATCTAATGAATACGACAACGTTGACATTGAGAGGTTTCAAGTAAGCACAACCAAAAAGAAGACCGATTACGAATTGCCTTGTGATTGTATTGACTTGGAAGACGATGAACAATTGCAGTATTTTGACGATGATTATGTTGTAGAAAAGGCAATTCACACTCTAAATGATAGAGGACTTTTAGTTGCAGTGAATAGGCCGAAGAAATACTACGTTACCCTTAATGACTATGTTCATCAAAATAGGCTTATAATCCCATTCTATGATGAAAATTCAAAAATAGCATTCTATCAATCCAGAAAGTTGTTGGAATCTGATCAAAAGCCGAAATATCTTTCCAAAAAAGACGCTGAGAGGTCTGTTTTCAACATAGACAATGTACAGGAGAAAATTCCCTATATTTTTATCACAGAAGGTCCATTGGATTCAACCTTTATAAGAAACGGAGTCGCTTTAGCTGGAATATCTGAATCTGGCTCAGAAACATTCACAGATAAACAGAAAAGCCAAATGCAATTGTTTCCTCTACATGAACAGATTTTTGTATTGGATAATCAATGGAACGATACAGCATCCAAGAAAAAGACCAAGTGTTTAATTGAATCTGGTAAAAAAGTATTCATTTGGCCAAAGGAATATGGAAAATTCAAGGATTTGAACGATGTTTGCGTTGCATATAAACTATATGAATTTCCCTATAAATTCATTTTGAAAAATTCATATGATGGAATGAAGGGGAAGATTAAATTGTCTGAAATTAAGTGATTAATCCTGATCACCAGCAATCAAGTATCCTTTGAGAGCTTCAGCTAGACCACTGAGTTCCACAGCAATACGTGAAATTCTACGATGTTCGGAAGAGGCAATTTTCTCAAATAAGGTATCACAACCAGCATTGTGAAGTTGTGCTTGAACAGAAGTATCGTTAACACCGTTAACGTATTGAACGAATCTTTCAATTTCAGCAACCCATTCGGAAAGAGTATTTTTTTGTTTAGCGAGTGATTCTTTTCTAATAACTTCCACTCTACCAGCATCAGAATCAAACGAATTAGCGGAAGTTCCAGCATCGAGTTCCGCTGACATTGCAGCATTTTCCGCTTCTGGAGTTGCAGCAACAGGAGCCGCTTCAACTTCGTCTTGTTCCAAAAGTGTATTGAAATATTTTTCGTAGATTCCCATAAGATTATTTAGTGATTGTTGCTAAATATTTATATCAGATGAGAGAAAAATTTAACATCCTAGTGGAAGATGACCAAAAAATATATAATAAATGGGTCAAGGGTATAGCAAAACAAGATGCACCATCTCAAGTTATTACGGTTGATGATGTTGTAAATAGATATAGAAACACTCTCGACCACAATGCTCCAAAGCAACTTCCATTTGGATTGGATTCGTTATTAAACAGAATCGGAGATATTGTCACAAAAGTTGCTGATATTCGTTTCGATCTCAACCGTGCATTGAAGAACCCTGTGATATATGAAAATAAACATAGAATCGATGCGGTGGAAAAGTTAAATGAAAAAATGGATAAGATTCAACAAATTCTCTTTTCAACAACAGTTGAAATGAATAAAATTGTTGAAAATTCGGATGAAGATGATAAAATCTAATTCATGCCTAAAGAAATATTAAAAAAACTCATTTATAGTCTCGCTATAACTATTTCCGTTTCAATTCTCGGTGGTCTTTTCTGCCTCAATTTTGGATTTAATTTCTGGATTACAACCTTATTCTTTTTTATTTTACAATTCATCGGATTTTATTTTTATGGTGAACACGTAAAAAGGAGAAACGCTATAATAGAAGCTGAATTGGAAATGATTGCAGCAGCAGAACTAGCTAAAATAACGGCTGATGTTGTCTGCCCATGTGATAAAAAGGTTCAAAATAGAATTCCAATTGAAATGAACGTTGATAATTCTTATACTTGTTCACAATGTAATAAAAGAATTGGTGTTATTGTCGATGTTAAAACCACATTAAAAACGGAACCATTGCAGCAAAATCCATTAGCCGATCCTTTAGTGATTAAAAACGTCGAAGAAGCAATAAAAGATCCAACACACAATGATCGAATTTGATATCCAAAAAAATTCTGGAATTGCACCAGAAAAAACAGAGGCTGATTTACCAAAAGCGGATGATGTGAAACTATTTTTCGAGTGTCATTTCAAAAAAAATGTTGATCAGTATATGATTTTCAAAAAAAATCAATTCAAGAACCCCAATAAAGAGTTTATGAATGATTTTATTAACAAATTGGAGAGTTTTGTTAAACAAGATAATAAAGATGATGCAAAACATCAGTCAATCAACTTGACCTTCGATATTATTAAGAATTCTATAAAACTTTTGGGTGAAAGTAATTCCTTACCAGACAATGATAAGGTTAAGGCATTCTTCGTTTCTTTTGTCCTTTCCAAATTTTTTTCTTGATATTCCGAAGAAAAAAGTTCATAATGGCGTTTCAATTATGAAAAATAATATTAAATTTAAAACAAAAGAAGGTAATCTCGAAATGAATAAAGATACGTTTATTCGTTGGATGTGTCTTGTTGAACTCATTCTTCTCACAGAAGAAAAAGCAGAAGAACTAAAGTTGGATTTAGATAAATTTGATTGGGTAAAGCCAATTGCATTTAAAAAATATATCAACGATAGATTTAAAAGTATGGAGGTTGATATTGAAGCGGAAGCCAATTCAAAGAAACCTTTATTGAAACCAATGGATAAGTTGGCGATGATGAATAAAAATATTGATCTAATTCACTGATCAATAATATCCACCGTATTCCAGAGTATCATTGATAGACATATCAAAAACCTTTTCTTTGGATTCTGTGTCTGAATCTTGTGGATAAGATGGATCTCGTTGTGGAGGAGCTACTAAAGCACCACTCAAATCACCATAAAACGTGTCATCATGGACTTGAGCATTTCCTTTTTCTTGAGGTAAATTTTCAAATGAATGCTCAAGTCTCTTGGCCTTTAAGAGCCAAATATAATGACCAGCGAGCGGGTTTATTTTTAAATTGTCTTCATCACAACGTTCTGTGATTTCGTACATTTTTCCATCACGCTCGCCAGGTCGATCTGATCCATATTCCACCAATTTGAACACGTCTCCAGCTTTTGGTTCGTAATTGGGTGGATAGTGTACATAAAAAGAACTAATGTGCAAATAAGCTGTCACTTGATCGTCCGATTGATAACCAAACTTGGAAAGAATTAATGAATTTTCCGTTAGTGTGAAAAGCATTATCATTTCTTTTGGTGTTTCAAACTGATTCAATGGCATTTCTCCGTATGTATTATCCGCTTGTTCTAAATTATATAAATTCTTGTAATAAAGAATTTTTTGACCATATAAATCAATTTGTTCTCTCCAATAGTTGCTATATAATGATCTTTCTGCGACATTCTTTTCTTTGTCCGTGAATCTCACAGTTGATGCGGTATATTCCGAATAATTGTTCGGATACGTTCTAATGCAATTTACTCCGTTGTATTTGTCGTATGTGATCATTTTTTTAAGATGAATGATTTGGTAGGCTCATTCCATATAATCATAATTCCAGTATTTCCAAGCTTTTTAGGTTCCATTTTAGATACACTGTAAATTCCGTATTTTTTACATATTTTTCTCAATTGAACGATATTCAATGGAACATTTACAGTTGGGTTATTTTTAATCCTTTCAACTTGCTGAATAATGCTCATGTCAGGTTTATGCATATCTGGAACGGTCTGAGCATGTTTTCTGTTAAATGGATCTAAAACAACAGCTCTTCTATGTCTCATGCCTTTTGTTTTCTTTTGCATTGGCATGAACATGTTTAAATAGCCACCATTCCACGTTTGTTCCAATAAAACTGAAAATGTATTTGCGAATAATCCCATAGGATTATTTAGTTAAAGTTACTCTGCGGGTGCTTTTGCTTCTGGAGCCGCTCCACCACCAGCAGCAGCTGGAGGAGGTCCAAATGCAGGAGGAGCTTCACCACTTCCACCGCCAGCAGGAGCACCCTCACCTCCACCAGCAGGAGATGCAGGAGTTCCAGTAGGAACAGCACCACCAGAACCAGAGGCAAGAGGAACACCTTCAACAGCTTCTCCTCCAGTTTTCCACATAGGTCCATTTGCTTGAATTTGAGCAAGTTCAAACTCAAGTTCTTTATCTTTTTTCAAGAATGCTCTATTTGCTAGAATTTCTTGGTCACTCCATCTCAAGTATTTCTTTTGAGCATATGTCTTAGATATGGATTCATTTTGAACCATACTATTGAATGTATTGTATTTTATTTCAGCTTTTTGAGCTTCTCTCATTTCAAAGAAATTGGTTGGGGGAGTAAATCTAAGCTCAAAATCATTTTCCTTCAGATCGTATTTTTCCCAAAGACCCTTTAATTTCAAGTGAACAATGAATGTATTCTTAATGCTTTCTGTAAAATACATTTGACTTCTCATAATGAACTTTGCGAATTTAAGTTCTTCTCTGAGCATTTGCATACCATCATTGTATCCAGAATCAGGTGATATTCGGTTCACTGGAACCTTGAGGGATTTATAAAGCTTCATTACGAAGTAATCTAAATCAGGAAGGCTGTTAAGTTGCGGTCCTTCTGCGAGAGGAGTGACACTTGTTCCTTCGGAACCTTGTCTTTTTGCAAACCAATAATTGTCCAAATAGCTTTGAGGATTAAATTTATTGACTTGTCCAGCTTGATCAACGTCAAATGTTCGTTTTGACCAATATTCTTGGATCATTTTTCTCAAATACGCCTCTGCCTTCGGTGCTGGCATTGTTCCAACATCAACGTTGAAAACAAGTCTCGATGGTGCTCTTGCAAGTCTATAAATGACAACACTATCCTCAATAAGAGAAAGTTGTCTATATGCTCTTCTTGCATTTTCAATAAATGGTAGTCTGACAGTTTTATTCTCGTTCCAAATGCCAGAATTCACATAGGTAACTTGATTCTTGTCCATTGGTATCAAGGCGTAATCTACAATTTTTGTTGGATTTGTTGGATCAAATACTGGTTTTCTTAACAAGTATCCTTTGATCAACATATTCTGAACATTTCCAAAAATAGGATCAATAAGTTCTGTTGGAATGCTCACAATTCCAAGAACACCCTCTTCTTCTCTTTCTTTATGTATAATGTTTTCCCAATAAATTTCACCATCCACCATCACGCTTCTAAAGTATTCCCAACCTCTTTTTTCAAATTCAAAAAAACCAATGATTTTTTCAAACTCATCAGAAACATCTTTTTTAGCTTCACTTTT
Source organism: uncultured bacterium (assembly GCA_964539615.1). Classification (GTDB taxonomy): domain Bacteria; phylum Macinerneyibacteriota; class Macinerneyibacteria; order Macinerneyibacteriales; family CAYRFE01; genus CAYRFE01. The sequence goes on along the minus strand of CAZIJP010000059.1, from coordinate 7,212 downwards.
AAGTTTTTCAGTTGGAAATTGAATTGTTACAATTTGCCCATTGTCGTCTTTATTAATAGATTCATCACAAATTTCATCTAATGCCTCGGCAACTTCTGAAAATGCTGCCATGACTCGATAATCACGAATTCTTGCAATTTTGTCCGCTTGGACATTTGAATACATGTATTGCGTGAAATTAGAGTCAATATTAAAAAACGCAGTAGGAGATATATCATTGTATTCAGATGAGGAACTGATACTTTGTCTTGAAAGAGCCTCTGTTCTTTTAGATCCTGTATCTTGGAAGGTCTTGAATTTGGGATTCAGCTTTGAAATAGTATCTATAACAGTATAAGATTGATATGGAAGATAAGAATTGACGTAGTTCATTAAACTACGTCCAAATGTTGATTCTCTTCCTGATGATGCATTTGCTGGCATAGGATTATTTATAACTTTTTTTGGATTTGTCTTGTATTTTTTTTCAAAAGGCTTATTATTTTACCATGCAAATATTCGATTATATCAAAAACGTTTTATTTTTTAAGAAACCCTTTGAAAAAGAGAACATGGAAGAAATTAAACAATACAATCCTTTTTTAGTGAATAGATGGATTTCCATGAATGATGGAGAGAGTGCGAATCTTGTCAATGAAACGACAAACAAATTAAATTATCTAGGAAATGATAAGGAAATGCACTATAAGATGCTTCTAAATGTCCTTCCACAGAAGAAATATAATAGAATAAATTATATTAAAAAAGTTGAAAAAGTCGATCAAACTTCTTAAAAAAACTTAAGATTACTGTTTTTTTAGTAGTTGCAAAAAATATTTACGTTGTAAATAAAAACGAAATATATGAATATTGATCAATTAACACCTCAGAGATCTCTAATAGATTTGGATGGTTTCTCACAAAATTCTCTTAACAGCGTTTTCATAGGATATAATCTATCCAAAGTATTGGATGATATTATATTGGTTGAATTAGTAGACCTCGGTGGAAACTCCAATGAAATAGTAAGAAACGGAATTGTTGTGCCAGTAAATGCTGACACACAAGCATGGAGAATTGGTAAGGTTATTCTATGTGGCCAAGGAACATCTCTTGTTAAAAAAGGTGATCATGTGATTTTCCCAAATAACAAGGGAATTATGATTTCAAATGTTGAAATTGATGGTTATGGTACTTTGGAACATGGTCAATTTTTAAACGAACATAGAATTTTTGGAATAGCAACACCTAGAGAAGATGTTCATATCAAGAGAGAATCTTAAGGCTCTTGCTCAAACTCATATTTGTGAGATAAAGTTCAGGAGAAGAAGAATGGTTGCAGGTAAGCCACTATACAGGAGAATGCTTTGTACAAGTGCTCAGAATATCTTAAATGCATTTGAGGGTAGATTCACCTTGAACTACAGACCCACAACTCCTCCTCCTTTTGGAAATCCATTTTATGATCCAAATCAAAAAAATCTTGTCATTCTTTGGGATATTTTTAAACAAGACTACAGGGCGATTAATATGAGTTTTTGTAATTTAATAGCAAGAGTCCCTGCAAATGACGAATTTTGGCAATTTTTCTTGGACAATTACTACTACAAGAGTCCTGCTGAAAAAATGTCATGGATGAATATGTAAATTTTATGGTTGATCAAAGTGAAATATTTTTAAATAATTTGCATAGGAATTTCAAATTCACTTGTAACAATAAGACACTCAAAGAGGGAAAACTTATATTGTTTAATTTGAGTGATTTCTATTATTCATTCACTTTGGATTTATCTGGATCTAAAAAACATTTTAAATTACCAATGGCTTTTTCTATTTCTCAAACATTGAGTTCAATTCGTTTGGATTATACGATAAACACTCTTTGCCATAACATGGAAGATTTCGTTTTCAATTGTAAAATGATAAAACCTAAAATGAAAAACAATCTCTATGACGGGGTTGTTGAAATGATTTTCGTCTAAATAATACTAACAGGAGTATTATTTTGAAACAAAGTCCCTATTTTTTTGAGGTAAAGGATCTTTTGATCCAATTTTTAGCTGCATTCAACAATGTGGTCATCAAACGTTTTAATGAAAACAGGGAAATTGGACAGACGGTTCAAGTTCGATATGTCTATGCTCCGAAGCAGCGAGTCATTTATGACTTGATAAATTTCTCTCAAAATATAACATTGCCAGTTGTAAGTATCCACATGAAAAGTTTTTCTAGGGATAACAGTAGAGTATTCAATAAAAATATTGGATTTTATAAACCAGATTATATTAAAGAAAAACAAAATACTAATTTGACTCATTTTTATAGGACACCAGTTCCAGTCAATATCGGTATTACTATGGATATCATGGCGAAATACCAAACGGATTTGGATCAGATCATGTCTAATTTTATTCCGTTCTGTAATCCATATATCATACTTTCATGGAAGGTTCCAGAGGAATATAATCTTCCATATATAGAAGAGATTAGATCCGAGGTACTGTGGGATGGGACGGTAAGTGTGAATTATCCAACGGATATTAACGGAAATCAAAAATACTTTGTAACTGGATCAACATCATTCACAATCAAGGGTTGGATATTTCCTCCAGAGGAAGACCCTGTTAACAATATTTTCTTCGTAGATACGGCAATAGGAGCCGTGAAGGGTAACTTGCAAGATATGAGTTATTTTTCATTGAGTTCTCAAGTTGTTGTAAAAAAAGATTGCGCAACGTATTATAATACGGAGATAGTATCGGTTTCAGCAAATCCTCAAATGCGAGATGTGATTGAATTTGACGTTAACTTGTAATTTCTTTCTTGCAAAGTTAAAGGATTCTGCTAAATTGTGTTCATGAGTGAAGAAACAAACAAACGAGATGTAGACATGGCAAAGGCCAAAGATGAGATTGAACAAATTCTAATTAAATACAAGGCTGTTCTCATACCTGTTATTGTACATCAAGGCGATAAGACGATCAGCCGTATTGATATTGCGCCAGTAACAAAAGACTAATGTGGACTAAAAGATTCCCTTTGATTGGGGAGGATATTCCAGTTCTCTCCAAGGAAAGTCACACATATTCTGATTCAACTGGAAAGGTATATAAGTCGGTTTCCAGTATTCTTTCCACAATCAAACCGAAATTCGATGTGGATCAAAAAGCTTTGGAGTATTCTCAGAGGAAAAAAATACCATTCAATGATGTATTGAAGCTTTGGGAGGAAAAAAAGACAACTGGTTTGGACTATGGTACAGAAGTTCATGAAAGCGTTGAAGCATATTTTATCAATAGGGAAATAAAAAACGAAAGATATTCGGAAATTATCAAGAAAATATTTGAAGACGTGTATTCTGAAAAAGGTTATAACGAATTGATTTGTTTTAATAAACAAAAAGGAATATGTGGAACGTCTGATTATGTTGTTTTTGACGAGGATAGTTTCGATATATCTGATTTTAAAACGAATAAGAAATTTAATTTCGAAAACCAATATGATGATAAATTTCTTCTTGATCCAGTTTCACATTTACCGAATTCCGAGTATTTCATATATGCATTGCAGTTATCTTTTTATGCTAAAATGATAGAGGAAATAACTGGACTGAGATGTGGTTCTTTGAATATTTTTTGGTTGAAAAGACAAATAGACACTAAAACAGTTTTCAAAGCAAAATGGTTGAGATACACTGTACCCTATCTTAAAAAAGAAGTTGAATCAATTTTATGTCACGTATAAGTTGGGAAAATTATGCATTGGAACTCGCAAAAACTGCGAGTATGCGATCAGAAGATCCGTATAAAAAAGTTGGGGCTTGTGCATTATCTTTCGATAATCGTGTATTGGGGGTTGCATACAATGGATTAAAGAGTGGTAAAAATCCAGATGTTTCTTTTTGGAAAGACAGAGATGCAAGAAGACCATATATGATTCATGCTGAAACAAATGTATTATCACTTTTTTCAAGAAATGAATGTCGGCTTCTTGCTGTAACTATGATGCCTTGTTCTTGTTGCGCTAGAATGATTTGCGCATGGAATATACCTGAAGTGGTATATTTTGAGGAATATAATAGCATCGAATCGAAATACAGTATGGATATATTTGAATTCTATAATGTTAAAATTACAAAATTGGAAAATTGATATGGCTTCTTTAAAACAAAAAAAATTACAGAAATTTGTTGAGATAGCGAAAGCGATGCAGCCGATACACCACTCTTATCCGACGATAAGAACGTTTCATGTGACATTTGCAATGCATAAACAAAGAACGGTGGCAATAGGAATCAACAATTACAAAACACACCCAAATATAAAAAAGTTAAATTATCAATCCGAAGAAGGGGAAGACTTGCGTGATGTTGCAAGAGTTCATTCCGAGTTCAATTGTATTTCAAAATTACAAAATAAAATGGACATTGAGAGTTTTGATGATATTGTTTTTGTGAACATACGTCTTGACAGAATGGGGAATGTAAGGTATTCTAGGCCATGTAATGGTTGCACCCACTTAATGAATCAAGTGGGTTATAAGAAAATATATTATTCTGGTGACTGTGGAAATTTTTTTGAAATGGAGAATCAATGAAAAAGAAATATCGTAAATTAGAGCAATTAAAAGAATTTGCAAAAAGTTATCAAAGTTCTGAAACGAATCTTAACAATAAGAAAAAAAATTTGTTAAAAAGTAAAGAAGGTATTGCCAATCTTACTGAAAGCTCATGTATTCGTCCAGATATATATCTCGATAATGATAGAAATTGCGATGGTTGTCCTTACTTTGATCATTGTATTTGTTCCATCAAACGTTTAGAGAAAAAAAGAAAACGTTGACATTTCAACTGAAAGGTTTTATAATAAATTATGAAAATACTAGAAAAAGAATTCACATATAAGGGTTTTATTTTTAATCAACTTTATCGTGATGGTAAATTTGCTATATATGAACAAAGCAGAGAAGACTTCAAAGTGAAAAAATATGAGGCTGTTGTTATTGAATCACATAATGGTTATGATTTGGCTGGTCAACATTTTCCTCCAGCTGAAATGTACCCATCCTCGACACAATGGGGCGTTAAAGGTTTTACCTTGGATTCATATGATGATGCTTTAGACAAGGTAAAGTATTTAAAAAAAGTTGAATCGAAAAAGAAAGAAAAATAATTATGAGTAAAAATTATTCAAACCAAGCTGGTAAAGGTGACAAATATCGTCCAGTTGATGTTAAAAAATACAACGATAATTTTGATTCGATCAAGTGGAAATCAAAGGATAAAAAAGACAAAAAGTAATGTCCCAAATCGTACTTGAATCCAATATTCAACATGATGAATATACATCGAAAACATCTAGTTTTTTCGATGTTCCATTTTCGGAAAAAAGTAAGGTAGTCATCGAAAATAACATAGAACTTCCAGATGAATGGCAAATGGGTTTAATATATGGACCGAGCGGAAGTGGTAAAAGTACGCTTTTAAAAACATTCGGAAACATATCAACTCCGACTTGGGATAACGATAAATCTTTAATATCAAATTTCAATCCAATAGAATTTGAGCGAGCATCGAAGGTTTTATGTGCTGTTGGATTGTCCACCATTCCAACTTGGTTCAGGTCTTTTAATGTTTTATCTAATGGCGAACAGTTCAGAGCAAATCTTGCGAAGTCTTTGATTGATGATAAAGAGGTTCAATTGATAGATGAATATACTAGTGTTATAGATAGAACGGTTGCTAAATCAGCATCACACTCTATTTCGAAATGGATAAGAAAAGAAAATAAAAAGAAAGTAATATTTGCTTCTTGTCACGAAGATATTATAGAGTGGTTGCAGCCAGATTGGATATACAATCCCCTTGAAGGAAAAACAATCCTTCCGAGGGGTTGTCTTCAGCGACCTCAAATTGAACTTAAAATTTTCAGAGCAAAATATTCGGCGTGGGAGTTATTCAAACAATATCATTATTTGAGTAGTGATTTGAATAAAGCGGCAAAATGTTTTATTGCATTTTGGAACAATATACCTGTTGCTTTTAATGCAACCTTGTCATTTCCTCATCCATCTGTTAAAAATGCATGGAGAGGTAGTAGAACTATAGTATTACCAGACTATCAAGGTCTTGGTATAGGCTCAAGATTATCAGATCATGTTGCGAGTATGGTTGCTGCTAAAGGTGGTAGATATTTTTCCAAGACCATACATCCTTCTATGATAGAATATAGATTGAAAAATAAAAATTGGAAAGAAACAACGCACTCTAGAAAAGCAAGAAACCCTTCTAATAAAAGTATGCTTGCTAGAAATTGGAATGCTACATCGAGATTTTGTTATGCCTTTGAATATGTAGGTAAAGCCTCTACTGAGGAAGAGGCTAATGTTTTTTGGGAGAAATGTTAAAATATGAAAAAGAATTTGTTTGATATTTGTTGTTGGTTTGTTATAATAATTGCGACCATATATACGACACTTTATAGTATATATAAAATTATTGAGGTATATTTAAAATGATAAAAGAAAAAATTGAAGAAATTCTAGGAGAAGATGAAAATGTTCTACTTGCAGATGGTTTTGAAGATGCATTTGTGGGTATCGGTAGGCAATTTGGTAGACCTATTGCTGTATATGATAGATTTGAATGCATCGAGATTTTGATAAAAGAAGGAATGTCTGAAGAGGAAGCGGAGGAATATTTTCAATACAACACTGAAGGGGCATGGGTTGGTGATCAAACTCCGATATTTTTGGAGAGGATATGAAAATAGAACTCCCAAAATCTTTTTATGAACTTGGTTTGATTAAATTTAAAGAACCAGTTTATATTGATTTGTATTTTGTAGATAGGAAAAATAAAATAGCTCATTTCGAATGGGACTTTGGAATGGATTGTAAAGTATTTTTAGATTCTTGGATGTTAGAGAGTAGATCACCAAAAGGAATTAAAAATAAAGTTTTAATGCAGATTCAATATGATATTGGACATACTTTCTTTCATTATGAAGGAGATCCAAATTATACATATTACCATTGGGCATTGGCAGCGTGGTTAAAAGATAGAGTAGAACTAGATGAAAACTTTGGACAAGATTCATACTACAAATAACCATTGACATTTTATTATTTTTACATTACCATTTAATAAATGAAAAAGAAAACTAAACCATCTAAAAAAATATCCATAGAGTTTGATGAAAAGCATCTTGGTACTCTCGCAACAGCATTAGAAGT
>CAZIJP010000058.1:0-15656 GCA_964539615.1 uncultured bacterium | reverse complement strand
CATTGTTAACTGCAGGTTTGAATTTTGCTCTCCAAGCGGCTTCTAGAGCAGCCTTGTCAAGCGCTTCCGAGACACCCTTGAGCAACACAACAGATTTCACATCCCCATTCTTGTCAACATAGACCTTTACGTAAACAGTACCTTCGAGTCCTGCTTTTTGTGCCAATTCAGGATAAGCAGGTGCAGGTTTTGATACGGTTATCGGAGGATCTGAGAACGGGATAAATGCGTCAGGAGGCGGAATATCCGTATCCTGAACGTTTTTATTGAGGTCAAGGTTTGTATCAGCGATCGTCTCATCTTCTTCAGCTTCCTCGTCGGTAGCTTCTTCAACTGCCTTAGGCTTCTGAACGACCTGAGTGTCTGCCTGCTCTTGAACGATCTCAACATCGTCAAGATTAGCTATAGAAGTATCACGCACCTGTTTCGCGCCAAACGGTTGAATTGATGTGTGCGGAGATGCCCAGAAGATCAACAGTGTAAACAGCAGCGCCGCTATAGCGCCAATCCTTATAAACAGATCATCGGCATCCTGCAAACGTCTTGTTGCTACTGACATATCAATCACCCACCCATATCATACCGGGCACCAAGAACCACCCTCAATGCCTGGGCTTTTTTTAGTTCTTCAAACACAGAATCTACTGCACCGTATTTTGTGTTGCGATCGGCTTTTACCTCAACGATCAATTGGTCGTTGGTTTCAAAGCGTTTCTGTTCCATGATCGGAGCGACCAAATTAGCCGGGATAAATTTATCCTCGACAGCGATCTTTCCCTGATCATTAATCCATACTATTGCAAGATTCTTATTGTTCAGCTTTTCAACCTTTTCCGCACGCGGCAGATTAATCTTTAAGCCGTTGTCAATTTTGAATGTCGTGGTAACCATAAAAAATATAACCAGAAGAAATGCGATGTCCGCCATTGAGGCAGTGGGAATCTTACCTTCGACTTTTTGTCTTTTTTTAATAACAGCCATAGTAGTTCCCTCCCCCTATTTCCTTTTATTGACCTGAAGTGAAACCTTGCGCATTTCGATCTTCTTCATTTCATCGAACATGCTGATCATTCTATCATAGCTTGCATTTTCGTCGGTCTTGATAACAACAACGAGCTTGTCATTGGCTTTCATACGCGCTTTCACGTATTCACCAATATTCGCGACATTCGCGTTCTCATTATCATCAACGAACATGCGGTTCTCGCCGTTGATAAAGATCTTACAAAGATTCTTCTTCGGAATTCGAGCGGACCCCGTTGATTCTCCCGGCAACATGATAGACAAACCCTTGTCATTAAAGAAGCTTGTCGTTACCATGAAGAATATCATGAGCAAGAATGCAATATCCGCCATTGAAGCTTCCGGGATATCGGCATTCAGTTTAACGTTCGACTTCCTCAACATTGAAACCCCCTCCTTTTACTTATTTACCCTGGGATTTCAAGATTTCTAGAAAATCACGTGTACTTTCTTCAATACTAACAATTATCGATGCAATTCTCTGTGAGAAATAGTTATAAAACATGTTAACTGGTATACCGATAAGAAGACCAGCAGCGGTTGTGATCAATGCTTCAGATATACCGGAGGCAACGATTGTCGGCTCAACGGTACCGGCCATAGCGATAGCGTCAAATGCGCTGATCATACCGGTAACTGTACCGAGGAAGCCCAACATCGGTGCAACGGTAAATACCGTTACGAGCATTGTCATGTTCTTTTCAAGGAAAGCAAGTTCGGTAACAGCTGTTGCTTCGATTGCTTTCTCGACTTCGTTCATGTCACCTTTTGTCTGTTGATATTTCATAAGTCCGGCTCTCATAAGAGATGGCACAGGACCCGGCGTAGCTTCGCAAATTTCGATAGCTTCGTCGACATTTCCCTGTACGAGATGAGATTTAAAGTCAACAAGGAATTTCTTAGCACCCATTGACACTTTTGTGTACACGATCATACGTTCAACAATGATAACAACACCAGCGATAGCAGAAAGTAACAAAAGCCACATAACGTCTCCACCTTTAGCCCAAAGTTCCATTAATGCATTCATGGCATAAACCTCCTTAGCCTTTTTCTGCTATTATAGTAAGTGCTTTTTATAAGTCAACAGAAAAGTACTAAAGATTTAAGAAATTCACTATGCTAAAATGTGAATAAAGTTCGGCGAAAATAATATTTTTCTTATATTGTTGCGGTCATTAATATTCGATGCCTTCGCGCGCCTGAAGTTTTTCAGTGTTGTAATAATGTTTTATTTCGGTCATTTCTGTTACAAGGTCGGCCGCTTCTATGATCTTTTCATGAGCATATCTGCCGGTGATCACAACTTCGGTCGTGGGCTTTTTTACGGCAAGAAGTTCCAAAAGTGCATCTGCAGAAAATAAATCAAAATAAACGGCAATATTGGCTTCGTCTAAAATTACAAGATCATAATCACCGCTAGCCAGTATGACTTTCATTTCGTTCAATCCTGCACGGGCACAATCTATGTCTTCTTGAGACGGTTTCCCGTGAATAAAACATCCTCTTCCGTATTGTTTAATGATAATAAAATCGCTTAAGAATTTTTCGACACTGTCAAGCTCCGCATAATGCATCCCTTTTACAAACTGCGCGATATACGTGCGATAACCGCGTCCTGCGGCTCGTAGCGCCAATCCGAAGGCTGCGGTCGTCTTTCCCTTACCGTTGCCGGTATATACTTGAATTCTTCCGTCAATCGGCATATGAAAAACCGCGTTTCTTTAAAGCACGGCTCACCCAAACCGCCAGAAGCGCTTTGAGAATATCGCCCGGAAGAAAAACCAGCATAAATGGAGTTAACATCGCAGAAAAATCCATCGGTTTATTCATTATTTTTTGCAATATTACATTTGCGTAAGGAATCCCGATGCAATAAATGATCGCTGTGCCTAACACTACTATCATAAGATCATACATGAACGTTGAACGTGATTTTACAAGAAATCCAACTACCAGCGCGGACACAAAAAAACCGATTATATAACCGAAAGACAATTTTAAAATATAAACAAAACCTCCCCCGTCAGAAAATACCGGCAAACCGGCCAAGCCGATAACTATATATAGTAAAATAGGTATCCACCCTTTTTTTCCCATTAAAAGCGCTGAAAGCAAAACAAAAAATGTCTGTAACGTAAATTTCAATTCACCCAAAGGCAACTTTAAGGGCGCGGTCACGATCAGCAACGCTATAATGACTGCCGAAAGTGTCATAGTTCTTATGTTCATTATGGAATTATCCTTTCTTGATATACACAACATGCCTGTCAGTGGATTTTGACCGGCGATAGCTGAACAATGAGGTATCGCATATCGTGCATTTCGGTTCAACGGTGATGTTTTCTTCAAGTATCCCTGCCGAAAAGGCGTACCGCTTGTTCATGCCGACAAGATCACAATATAATTTTCCGTTTCTCTCATGTATATATTCAAGTAACTCCGGTTTGAAAGAAGGAATGATGTCCTCCCCGACCTCGTAACAACAATCTCGTGCAGACGGAGCAAAAAAAAGTTTGATATCGGTCACATCGATCCTGTTTTCCCGCATGATCCCGATACCCTTCTCCAGTATACCGGAAGCAGTACCCTTCCATCCGGCGTGAATTGCCATGACATAGTTACATTCGTCATCATAGAGAACAATGCCGTTACAGTCGGCGGTACGCACGGTAAGCATAACATCATCGTTATCGGTATACAATCCGTCGCCGTCACCGTAAAATCCCGGCCGGTTAACATAATGAATAACGGTCCCGTGGACCTGCCTGCAATATGCAGAATCGGGAAAACGTGTTGCCACGTCTTCCCGTTCAGGATAACTTTCTTGTGTCCAGCCGAATACTGGCTTATATACTTTAAAGCGCTCCATGACAGTTTTTATATTTCTTTCCGCTTCCGCAAGGGCACGGATCATTGCGGCCAACCTTTTCAGCCCTTTTTACCGGCTGGCGTTTGATGCCTTTGCCGTCACCGGAGTTACCTGAGGTCGTGTAGATCAGGTCTTTTGTATCATCTTTCGGGCGTTGTTCGTTGCGCTCGATAACCAAATGGAACAAGTCGCGAATGACCTGTTTTCGGATCGTTATTTCAAGTTCAGAAAACATCTCAAACGACTCTTTTTTATATTCAAACAACGGATCCTTTTGAGCATATGCGCGCAAATTGATACCTTCCATAAGGTTATCTATCGCATATAAATGTTCGCGCCAGTTGCGGTCTATCGCCGACAGCATTATGATTCGCTGCACATCACGCATGATATCACTGCCGACCATGCGCTCTCTTTCATCATCAAGATGATGCACTGCCTTTGAAAGATATTCTGCTAAAGTGCCGATATCATTTATTGCTGCAATATCATCTATGGATATAACCATGCCGAAATATTCACCAATATACGCTTTCAAACCTTCAAAATCCCAATCTGAAGGACGCACGTCTGCAGGACAGCATGTATCCAATCCGTCTTCGATCATATCGTCGATCATTTCGTTCAACTGAAGTTTGAGGAAATCATCGGATTTAGCTTTAACACGGCCATTTTCCATACTGATAAGCTCATATTTTTCCAACAGGGTGAACAGAATTCGTTCAAAGCCTTTTTCCAAGGCTTCGCGACGGAAGGTCTCTTGGTCAGGGTAGTCGGCCTTACCTTCAGTGACGGCATTGAATTCGCTCAAATACACCGCTTCAAGCACTGAGTTCCTGCGTTCATAAATGGCAAACCGTTGCTTATTCATAACGTCATCATATTCCAGCGTATGCTTACGTATCTGGAAATGATGGTGTTCAACACGTTTCTGAGCATTTTCTATCTGACGTGAAATAAGCGGATGCTGTATAGCTTCTCCGTCTTCCATCTTCATACGGTCAAGAATTGCAATGATACGATCTGATCCGAAGAGGCGCATAAGATTGTCTTCAAGTGATACGAAAAACCGTGACGCGCCGGGGTCTCCCTGACGTCCCGAACGTCCGCGCAGCTGACGGTCGATACGGCGGCTTTCATGCCGCTCGGTACCGATAACATACAATCCGCACGGCACATCCCGTTTACATTCTTTAACATTTATTTCACCGTCATCATAATCGCCGTCTTCTTTCGCGACCAGCTTGCATGATGCGCATTTCCTTACTCCCGGCCCCAGCTTGATATCGGTTCCGCGACCGGCCATATTGGTAGCGATCGTTACGGCGCCGATCTGACCTGCGCGAGATACGATCTCCGCTTCTTTCTGATGGTTCTTTGCATTCAACACTTCAGAGATAATCCCCGTGCGTGAAAGCATACGAGAAAGAAGCTCGGAATCCTCTACAGAAACAGTACCGACGAGCACCGGCTGACCGCGCTTATGCACACGGGCGATCTCGGCAATGACCGCGGTAAATTTCTCTTTTTTCGTTTTATAAATCACATCGTCGTAATCCATACGGCGAACAACACGGTTTGTAGGTATGAGCACAACATCCATATTATAAATCTCTTTGAACTCGCCTGCTTCGGTAACAGCCGTACCGGTCATGCCGGCGCGTTTTTTATACATACGGAAAAAATTCTGGAGCGTGATCGTGGCAAATGTTTGAGTATCGCCTTCGATCTGAACATTTTCCTTAGCTTCAAGCGCATTATGCAACCCGTCGGAGAAACGACGTCCGGGCATCAAGCGACCGGTGAATTCATCAACGATAAGCACTTTATTTTCCTGAATGACGTAGTCAACATCTTTTTCAAACAGTGAATATGCACGAAGCAGTTGCGAGATTGCATGAAGGATCTCGTTCTTCTCGCTATAATCGCGCTGGATCTTACGTTTCAGGGTTTCGCGTTCTTCTTCATCCTGCGTGGTCTCGTTGACCTGTGCAAACTCATCGCCAATATCGGTCATCTCAAACAATTTCGGATTCTCGGGCGACATGAATTTTCGCCCTTTTTCCGCCAGATCGGCCACATGACGTTTTTCGTCGATCACGTAATATAATTCTTCTTCAAGCTCATGAATTTTCTTGTCCCGCAGGTAAGCAAGCTCAGTATCGCCGATAAGACGTTGAATTTTCGTTTCTTGACGAAGTTTATTTAATTGTTTATGCGTAGGCAATCCTTTTGTGGCAATAAGCAACAATCGACCGGCCTTTTCACTATCACCGCTGTTGAATGCTTCTTCGCCTTCACGGACAAGCTTGGAAACATATTCGCGTTGTTGTTCAACCAGCTTACGAACACGGGGATTCAGATCGCGGAAATATTTATTACTTTGCGATTGAACGGGACCTGAGATAATGAGCGGTGTACGCGCTTCGTCAATAAGAATGGAGTCAACCTCATCAATGATCGCAAACTCACGATATTTCTGTACCTGCTCACGAAGATTGCCGACCATATTATCGCGCAGATAGTCAAATCCGAATTCGGAGTTGGTACCGTACACGATATCATTCATATAGACTTTTTTACGCTCCTCGGTGTCCATGCCGCCCTGCAGGCATCCGACGGAGACACCAAGTGTGGAATACAACAAACCCATCCATTGACTATCGCGTTTTGCAAGATAATCATTAACGGTAACGACATGAACCTGTCCGTTAAGAGCATTGAGGTAAGCCGGCATGGTAGCGACAAGCGTTTTACCTTCTCCGGTTGCCATTTCCGATATCTTCCCGCTGTGTATGACAATACCGCCGATAAGCTGTACATCAAACGGCACCATTTCCCATAAAATCTGATGGCTGGTCACATCGGCAAATACCTTATTATCTTTCAAATATAAAGCTGCACGTTTTACAAGACCGAAAGCCTCGGGAAGCAATTCGTCAAGCGTTTCGCCGTTGCGAATACGTTTACGAAATTCCTCGGTCTTGGCGACAAATTGTTCCTGTGTTGTTAATTCTTTACTATAGCGGTCAAACCACACATTGATTCCGTCAACATGACGAAAAAGTTTCCGCACGGTACGCTCCTGATAACTGCCAAACATCTTCGTTAGAAAATCAAACATCCTTTCACCCCCGTAATACTTTCAGCGGATCTATAGCTTGGTCGTTGATGCGTACTTCAAAATGAAGATGCGCACCGGTAACGCGCCCTGTAGCTCCAACATAACCGATCACATCGCCCTTATTAACCTGCTGGCCCGGGGTAACGGTAAATCCCTGCATATGCGCATAGCGCGTCGATACCGAGCCGTTATGCTTTATAATCACAATATTACCGTATTCGGTCATTTGTCCCGCATATTCCACAAAACCGGATTCCGCAGCCATGATCGGCGTGCCCATCGGGCCTGCAAAATCCAACCCGGTATGCGAGGCGCCCATTCCGTTGATAGGATCCCATCTGCCGCCGAAATAGGACGTTATCCTTGTAGTGGCGGGTTGAATGAACTCCAATCCCCCGATGAAATAATAAATACTGTTTTGTTCTTCCTTTGTCAATACTCCGTCATATAATTCCAACGTATCCATTATTTTTTTTGTCAGGTCATACATAACCGACACATCATCTTCCATATAAAGCCTGCGGGCATATTCCTGCATCGATATTTGCGGTTTATTACCGCTCCCTTTTTCTTCCGGGATCTGATATAACCGCGCGATCCTATTTATCTTACCGTGAAGATTACCTATTTCACCGGTCACGCGTTGTTGCCAGCTCATGAACGTATATTTTTGATCGCGATATTTCTGATATACATTTTCCAGCTCGTTGCGTAATTGCAAATTCTGTTTTTTCGTTGTCTGAAACTGGCTGTAAATAGGCGCATAATCATGATTCATATCACTATAGTTCCAAAAAAACACAAAAGCGGTCAATACAACGGTAAACACGATCATAGCAAGCATAGCAACGATTATTTTGAACCATTTTCGCGAAAATGTGATCTTTTTTATCTCATCAGTATCTTCCGCAATGATGAGGATATGATATCGTTTCTTATCGCTCATTAAGGTACGTGAACCTCCTCATGACATTGTTTTCTTCGGGGAGCAGGTATTTAGCGGGATTATCGGGTTGACCGTTTTTGATGACCTCATAATGCAAATGCACACCGGTCGTTTTACCGGAATTACCCATAAATCCGATGACCTCGCCTTTTTTAACATTGATTCCCGCTTTTATCTTCGGATTCAATTTTGACAAATGAGCATACCGAGTCTCGTATCCGTAACCATGTTCGATGATCACGATAAGGCCGTAAATACTGCGTTGTCCCGCAAAAGATACGAAACCGTTTGCGGTAGCAACGATCGGCGTATCCGGCAAATTGGAAATATCCAATCCTGTATGGTATTCTTCTTTGCTATTATTGAACGGTGATTCTCTCCACCCGAACGGGGAGGATACCCAGCCTTGTGTCGGCCATATGGTCGGCACTCGTTCCCATTTTTTTATATCCTGATCCATTTTTTCATATACTTTTGAAAAATTATCACTCAATGAATTCATCTTCATCTCGATCTGTGAAAAAATCACATCCATGTCGCCGGTAAGCGCTTCTTCATTCATTTTTTTTATTTCATCGGTATCTTCAAGAGAAAAACCACCCATGTTCAATCCCTTAACCTTGCCAAACACCGGAGGAAGAGAATTCAGCATGAGAACATTATCGCACAATTCTTCAAGTTTCGTAAATTCGGCATCGTATTTCACTAATCGGTCCTTAAGCACTGCATAATTGATCTTAAGATATTCATTGCGTTTTGAAAGAGCCAAATTCTCACCCTTAACCAAAAGCTTTTGGCTAAAACCGAAAAAATTTATCAATGCTCCGGTAACAATAAACACAATCACGATCAGTAAAAAAACGGTTGAATAGAGATTCATGCTGAATTCAAAATACTTGCGGTTGCCCGGCATCGTCACTTTGAATTTTACACTATTAAGCATGGTCACCTCCTATTTTTGCTGCACCGTGTATTTATCCATGATCACGATGCTACCGTCCTTATCTGTAAAAACTTTAATGTTCGGGAGCGGATCACGCACTGTCCCTCCATCGCGTTCGTAAAGATACAACACTTTTTTCACATATGCCATTGTTTCTTGATACGGCGGAATTCCGTTATACCGCTCAACCGCTTCCGGTCCGGCATTATATGCGGCAAGGGCCAGAGCCACGTTATTATTAAAACGATTTAGTAAATACTTGAAATACCGTACTCCGCCATTAATGTTTTGCTCTGCATCAAATGGATTTTTGATACCCAGTGAGCTGGCGGTAGAGGGCATTAATTGCATAAGGCCCATAGCACCGACCCGTGATACGGCAAACGGGAAAAATCGTGACTCGACATTGATGATGGACTTAATAAGCCGTGCATCAACATTTTCTCGGGAACAAACAGCCAATACGATCTTCATTATATCGCCGTCTTGACTTACGGTACTGTTTATCACCAAGCTTTTCGAGGAAGTTGATGATTGCCGCTCCGAAATAAAGACATCTTTCGTGACATTTGAATGAACGACAACGCCTTCATCTTTTTTCTGAATGATAAGCTCCGCCATCAATGACAAAGGGATAAACAGTACGAGAATGATAAAAATAACGATGGAGCGTGCCATTAAACCCCGTTTTCTCAGGGCGTACCGGATTGAAGTTTTTTCAGATCGGTCTCAAATATCCGGACCAATCCCTTCATATCGGCTATTATAAGATCACTGCCCGAAAGGTATGGTGTTGCGTATATCTTGTCGCTCATTTCCGCTTTCCACAGTAAATTGCCGTTGGAGGCATCAAGCGCATAGACAAACTTATCGTAACTGACGGCGTATGCTACGCCATCGCTTACGACCACTCCACCCATGACCTCAGCATTTGTTTTAAACGACCAGCGGACGGTCCCCGTTGTTGCATCAAGCACAGTTATGATACCGTCTTCGCTTCCGAAATAAACCGATGTTGCATCGGCAGTGATTCGCCCTGTGATTCCTTTTCCGGCCACAAATGACCATACTTCATTACCGGTCGCACCGTCCAAAGCGACGAGTGAACCGTTGCTTGTCCCGGCAAATACCATTGTGCCCGTTACGGCGGGAGCTGCATAAACCGGGCTGCGGAATTGTTTGCGCCAAGCTATTTTTCCTGTGGTTGTATCGATCGCATAAAGCGATTTATCGAGCGATCCCGCATACAACATCGTCCCCGAAAGCGCAGGCATATTCCAGATAATGCCCTTGGTCGGTACGCGCCATACACGATCACCCGTTTGTTTATTGAATGCATAGATAAAACTGTCGGTAGAACCGGTAAATACCATCTGATCATTGACCACGGTACCGGCAACGATCTTTTTTGAGGTTATTCCGCGCCAAACGATAGATCCGTCAATAAGCGAGAGCTTGTATTCAACGCCTTTGTACGTACCGATATAGATACCGGTATCGTCTACCGCGGGTGTACCGCCCATTTCATAGGCCATGTCAGCGGTCCACAGATCTTCATGCGTTACCATGCTGACTGCGCGGAGCTTTGAATCTTTTGCGGCGAGATACAGTGTATTTTGGAAAACTATGGGCGACGCCGTGAAGCTTGCATATGTTTTTTCCCATTTCACGGCCGGTTTCAGCGGAAGTTTTCCTTCAAGCCTCTTTATGTATTCGGCATTTTTGCCTTTATATTCAACATTGGTGATCGGAGTGTCTTTTCCGCCGTTCTCATCCGGCGGTATAGGAATATCGGTATCGAGAAATAAAACCTTATATATGAGATACACGATCGCTGCGATAACAATCAGCAACAACCCCATGCGGATGATCTTTATACTTGATGTTTTTTGCGGAGCGTTCACTTTTACGGCCATAACCATCACCTTATCGTTTGTCGTTCTTTCCAACGTTTTTTTCAACAATTCCTGCGATGCTACGTTCTCTTCATACTCACATAATATATCGGTAAGCTCACGAACATCGAGCGCATCAGTAACATCAGCCGAACAAAAGACCAATCGGTCGGATGACATCACGGGATATTCGCCGAATATGATACCGTTTTCGGAAGTAATGTTTCCGCTGTCGTCTTTGCTGAGATAACGCACTTCTTCCTTACGCATAAGAAGCACTTCCATGCCCGTACGTAATGCAAAATACAACGTGCGGTTGTGAACGACAGCCAGCAAGAACACGCCGCCGATCTTAGCTTCGGTAACGGCTTTTTTAAGTGCAAGACGCGGTTTATGCATTTCAACATGATCATAATACATGTCAAGCACGGCGCCCATATTGCTGCCTTCCTCTTCCACGAGCTCGGTAACACCGAACACATGGCCGAAAGCCTTGATCTCATGAGTTTTACGCGCAGGCAGATACCAGAAATGTTTTCTGCCGATCTCTTCTTTAAAACATGATGCTTCACCGATCAAAAAGGGTATTTGCGGCATGAAACCTCCCGTTTCTTTCTACGTCTAAGTATAATGCACTCTGCCTGTTTTGCAAGTAATATTTCGCTCATTTCAAATCGAATGCCCCGTAACCGCCTCATAACGCCGTATTCTTGAGAAAAACAAAACTCTTTCGCTGTTTTAAGGTGAAAAAAAGTCTTATGCTGCATATCCCCTTTTTATTGTCAGCTTCGCTGCACTGTGATATACTTCTCCCGATTATGTTTATACTTTTGATTGCCGGTTCTTTATATTTTCTTAGTATTGTTTTTTTCACGCTGATAGGCGGTTGCATGCCGTTCAAAAAAACCAATGCTACCACTGAAACGGCAATAACCGTTCTGATCGTAGCGCGTAACGAGGAACACCGGCTCCCGGCAACGCTTGAAAGCTTGAAACACCTTGACCTGAACGGTTTGGATGCCGAATTCATTTTTGTCGATGACGCATCCATCGATAAAACAGGCCGTTTGATGCGCGAATTTAAAAGTATTTTCCCGGTATCTATCATTCGCATTGACGAAAAAAACCCTCTTCTTCCCGGCAAAAAAGACGGAATAACGTGCGCAGTAGCCGTTGCCAAAGGAAGCGTTATCTTCATGACCGACGCCGATTGCATTGTACAACCGCAATGGGTGAAAGCAATGCTGCCGTATTTTCACGGTAATGTCGGCTTGCTGTTGGGGCATGTCATATACAAAAAAAACGGAATTCGGGGTTTGACCGGTACAATGGAAGCATTATGCGGTACGATATTTACTTTCGCATGGGCAGGGTGGAATTTTTCGCCGTATTGCCGTGGCGCAAATCTTGCTTTTTCCAAAAAGGCGTTTGTGGAATCAGGCGGCTATGCCGGCACCCCGGTCATAGCATCAGGCGATGATATGTTTCTGCTTCAGAAGATTCGCCGTCAATTCCGCATTGTGCCTGTCTATGATCGAACATCATTTGTAATGACGGAGCTTCATGCACACTTTGATGACCATATTGCACAGCAAAAACGAAAATACGCAAAAAATTTCCGCTATGAATGGCCACATCAAGTCCTTTTTATTGCAGGGATACTATTTTATCTTCTCATTCTTGTGAACATGCTGCTTGCCGTTCCATACGCGTCAGTTGCTTTTTTCATCATCATGACGTTGGCCTGGCTGATATTTGTCGTTGGAGCGATACGCTTATCTTCAGCGGAAAAAATCCCGCTTTTCCCTTTCTTCTTTCTGTGGTATCCTTGTGAAATCATTGTGTTCAGCGTATGGGGGAAACTAACAGGATACAGGTGGAAAAGTGAAGACAACATACAATAAAAAACTGTTCGCCGTTTTAAAATTGTGTATCTTCATTTTTATCGTCTATATGATCGCCACTCGCCTGGACCTGCGCAAAGTGGCCGACTGCTTTGTATCCATGAACACGCTGAAACTTATCGGCGCATTATGGTGTGCGGCCTGCGCGCTCAGTTGTAATGTTTTGAAATGGCAGTTCATTGTGAAACGTTTCGCTCACGGCACCACACGCGATATCACCGCGTCCTATTTCGCGGGTTTTCCGTATGCGCTTGCCACTCCTGCCGGGATCGGCGAACTCGGCCGTTGCATGTATTTACCCGATGTTGATAAACGGACCGGAATATCGCTCACACTCATTGATAAGATGTTCAACATGCTTCTTGTTGTGTTGTTTGGAACGGGAGCGACACTATTGCTTACTGATCGGTTGCCGTCGCTTCTGCTACTAATCGGCGGGGTCTTCGCCGGTACCTTATTGAGCATTGTGGCGCTTTATCTTGCAGCACCCCGAATGCTGTACATGCTTGCATTGAAAATACCGATGTTGCGACATAAAAAGACCAGGCCGTTGCTGTCGGTACTGAAAAAGACGACCCCGCATGATAATATCATCATTTTTTCATTTTCACTGGTCTCATATATTTTTTTCTGCACGGAATTTGTGCTGTTTGCAACAGCCATAACGCCTATCCCGTCGCTTTTCGCGCTGCAATCATTCATGTCGGCGATGCTTATCAAAAATCTTGTGCCGCTGAGCATTGCCGATCTGGGAGTACGAGAAGCCTCGCTTATCGGATTATTTGCATTCGGAGGGTATGCAAAAGAACCTGCGCTCGCAGCATCACTTATGCAGTATACTATGAATGTGTTGGTGCCGGCCGTGATCGGTACCGTAATCATCGCCTATAAAGGAGGTCGCACCTATGGAAGATAAGAACAAACCCGTGATCATGGCCCTGATACTCTTGTTTCTCGGACTGACGCTTATTTACAAACCGTTTTTGTCGCCTGCGCTGGTCTATTTTTTCTTTATGTATTGTGCTAATCCGTTCAAAGGCACACCGCCCGTCGGACGGCTCATGGTGGCTGCATCCGTACTTTTTGTATTGTGGTTATGGACGGAGATCGGTTCGATCATGGCCCCGTTTGCTACCGCCCTTTTTTTGGCATATCTATTAGACCCGGTAGTTGACAAACTTGAGACATGGAAGATCAAGCGTCCCTTTGCCGTGGCGATCGTCCTCGGGCTCATCATGGGCGTGATCGTGACCATGTTCATCCTTATCATACCGCTCCTCATCGGTCAGGTCACCAATCTGATCGCACTCATCCAGAATAATCAATCGGCAATCACTGCGTTTCTGGAAAAACACTGGGCAACGCTTCAGGCAAGCAACATCATCGATACCGCAACGCTTTCTCAGAAACTTCAGGACTTCTCGGCAAGTATATCCGGCGATGTGTTGAACATCTTCTCGAATGTGACCGGCGTATTCAAATATGCATTCCAGTTCATCATCATCCCGGTCGTGACCTTTTATCTGTTGAAGGATTACGATAAGATCCGTGAATGGATATTCGCACAATTTCCGCAGGAAAGACGCACAAAGATCGAATCCGGATACAACAACTTCAATACCATTTTCGGACGATATATACGCGGCGTTGTACTTGATTCAAGTATCGTGGGATGTACTACGTTCGTGCTGTTAACCATATTGGGCGTGCCCTATGCCCTATTCATCGGCATCGTGACGATGTTCTTCAACGTCCTTCCGTATATCGGCATCTGGATATCGGTCGGCTTTGCTCTGATAACGGTACTTCTGAGCGGAGGGAGCGGTCATACATTCCTTATGCTGGCCATCGGATTCGGCATCGTTCAACTGGCCGAGCAGCTGGTGATATACCCGAAGATCATGGGAAAAATGATCGGCTTCCATTCGGTATTCATCATGGTCATGCTTCTTGTACTGTCCCATTTCTGGGGATTACTCGGACTTGTGATGGGAATTCCGCTAACGGCGCTTGCCTGGTACTATATACATAACTGGATCAATAAGACCAAAATAAAAACCGAACAACCGGCATAATTCGTATCAGTGAAAGGGCACATTTTTTGTGCCCTTCTGTTACTACAATAACAGCGTTCCTATTCACAAAGGAGTCTGAACCATGAGAACCACCGCAATGATCTTTTTTCTCACCGTTGTTACGCTTGTTTACGGTGGGCTTCATCTTCTTGTATATAAACAATTCATCGGTGTATGGAAATGGCACGGCCCGCTGCAATGGGCGGTTACAACGATATTTATACTGTTATCGCTGACATTCATTTTCGGGGAGATACTGTCGCACAATTACGACGGCAATGTATTTCCGCTTCTGTTTACCGGTTCATTATGGCTCGGGATCATATCCATGGCGTTTACGATCGGGTGTATTCGGTTTGTCGCCATGCGTTTTTTATCGGAATCATGGAGCGTCAGAACTGCTCTCGGCGCTGTAGCACTACTGATAATTTGTATCACCATATCACTTATCAACGGACTTTCCGATCCGAAAATAAAACGATTTGAAATTCCCGTTCAGGGCCTGCCCGATGATCTGGTCGGTTTTACTGTGGTTCATGTTTCCGATATTCATATCGGCAACCTCACAACCGAAAAACATATTCTTGCCGTGATCGATCAAGTGAATGCATTGAAGCCCGATCTGATCGCCGTTACGGGCGATGTGTTCGACGGGTACTCAAACGATATGGCAAAAGACGATCTTTTTCTATCATCGCTCCGAGCTAGATACGGGGTCGCGGCCGTGCCGGGTAACCATGAGCATTATGCAGGCATTCAGCCGTTCGTTGACGTGTGCAAAAGGAACGGCGTAACATTGCTTATTGATACATCAACGGTTTTACCCAACGGTATCACCATCGTGGGATTTGATGATTATGACAGGAGAACAACA
>CAZIJP010000057.1:14727-15826 GCA_964539615.1 uncultured bacterium | reverse complement strand
TCTTCCGTCCATATGCTCGACTGCACTTCGCCGATGTGTTTTTTCCTGAGATAGAACATACACAATCGCGATTGTCCGATCCCGCCGCCGATGGTGTAGGGCAGATCGCCGTTCAGAAGCATTTTGTGGAACTGCAGGTTCATGCGGTCTAGTTTGCCCGCCATGGTGAGCTGGCGGATAAGTGCTGCTTTGTCCACGCGAATCCCCATCGACGACATTTCAAACACGCAATCAAGCACGGGATAATACACGAGTATATCGCCGTTCAATCCCGGAAAACCGTTGTCGCCTTCCGTGCTCCAGTCGTCGTAGTCGGGTGCGCGGCCGTCATGCGGCGTACCGTCAGCAAGCGGATGCCCGATCCCCATCACAAATACGGCGCCATATTCGCGGCAGATCTCGTATTCGCGTTCCTTCGGCGTGAGGTTCGGATAGATCGCCGCTAGCTCGGCCGCGTGAATGAACGTGATCTGATCCGGCAGGATCGCTTCTATCACGGGATAACGGTGTGTTATATACAACTCCGTGCGGCGGATCACGTCATAAATGCTCCGAACGATGCGTTGCAGAAAATGGATATTGCGGTCGCCTTCGCGGATAACGCGTTCCCAGTCCCACTGATCCACATAGAGCGAGTGAAGCGCATCGAGCTCTTCGTCGGCACGGATGGCGTTCATGTCGGTGTATAACCCTTCGCCGTATTCGTACCGATGCAGTGCAAGGGTAAGACGTTTCCATTTTGCAAGCGAGTGAACGATCTCTGCCTGCGTATCGCCGAGGGCTTTCACGGGGAAACGTACGGGACGCTCGGTGCCGTTGAGATCGTCGTTGATGCCGGTCCCCGACAGCACGAAAAGCGGGGCGGTAACGCGCTGAAGGTTCAATTCAAAAGCGAGGTTTGTCTGGAAGAATTCCTTGATGGCACGGATTGCTGTCTCGGTGTCGCGGAGAGATAGAAGCGGTTGGTAGGTTTCGGGAACGGTGAGAATTGGCATAAGAGCACCTCCTTGGTTGGTTAGTATGCCGGGTTAAAGGTTATGCAAAACAAAGCGAAACAATTTCTAAAGGTATTAATGATGCCCACCCCGTACCCCTCCCG
>CAZIJP010000057.1:0-14627 GCA_964539615.1 uncultured bacterium | reverse complement strand
CAAATAAAAAAGTAACCGTTTCTGTGATCTTCGTTCTGAGCATCATTTTTTTTAGATCAGTTTGTTTTTTTTCGGTTCTCATTTTTTCTCCTTTTGCGCGATGAAAATACCACTAGCGATAGCGAATACACGTTATTGACCGGCAATTCGGGATTTTAGGGAATAGAAAACAGTACGAACGAATTACGCCTGTCTTTGTCAACCCTGAAATGCAGAACGGGTCAACGATTAATTATTATTATTATTATTGAAAATTGAATTGAGATTCGAATTGAGATTGACGTTGAGCAAAACGGAACATGAAGAACACGCCGATGATTGCCTGAACGAACTGAGACATCGCTTGGAACACAGATACTTTGTCATAGCACACCTCCTGCGGTTAAAGAACAACTCTATGATATTCATATTCGGTCGTCAAGAAAAAAATAGCAAAAACTATTTCTCATCTTCGTCGTGATGGGTCACATAGGTCTGACGGTACGTTGATTCATAATCGCAGAATTTCCATGTGTCGTGGACATCGGCTCCGGATTCTGCATCGTATGATTTATCATTGCGGTTGGTCGAGTAATTGTAATGGTTTTGTTCATTGGTGATCGATGTTGACTCAAGTATCCATTTTCGGGTGCGTTATAATGCGTTCACTTTTTTACATTTCGGACAGGTGAGGTCTTTTCGGCGTTGCTGTATTGATTTGATGATCGAGCGTGCGATCGGTATTATGAAAGAAGCAAAAATTGCCAATGCAAGCAATGTCAGAAAAAATTGTTTTTGTGCATAATTCATAGTGCCTCCTCAGTATGAAAATGGTATAATACCTTTACGAAGATTGTAAATGAAAAAACGAATGCCTGCAACAGCGATACAACCTTATGCTTGAAATTATTAGCAAATAATGCAATACTGTCGCAGGGCTTACACCTCAATGAAACGAAAATCGTAAAGATTCGTATAGTATACGTAGGACAAAGGAGCAATAACCTATGGGAGGTACCATGAAAAGACTACTCGTGTCGATCTTACCGGTGCTGATGCTGTTATTTGTGAATTCTGCGCTCTTTGCAGGAGATACGGTGCTGACAACCATGAAAGATGAGATCAACCGGAACATGCAGACCTTGACAAAGCAAGACGTGCCGCCGTATTATATGAGCTATCGTGTCGATGATATGACGGAGACTTACATTGCTGCGGCTTTTGGTGCGCTTGAATCCAGCAGCAATAGCCGTAACCGCTATCTTACCGTCGATCTGCGTGTCGGTTCTCCCGAGTTGGATAACTCACACGAATTACGCGACGATTACAATAGTTGGTTTTCACGCAATGACGCAACGGAATTGTCGCTTGATGATTCGGCGTTGGCGTTAAAACAAACGTTATGGTTACAAACCGATAAATATTATAAAATCGCGGCAGATCAATTTGCAAAAGTAAAGGCAAATACTGCCGTTAAGGTCAAAGAAGAAGACAAGTCACCTGATTTTTCAGCGGTCACCGCAGAGGCTTATTATGAAGCGCCGCTTTCCGCATCGAAAACTCAGGTCGATATGAGCGCGTGGTCTGAAAAGTTAAAACGGTTCTCGGCCGTTTTTTCAAACAACAAAGATATCGTATCATCTTATGTCGTTTTTCGTTTTACTGTGCAACGGAAATATTTCGTCTCGTCGGAAGGTACATCTGTTGCGCATAACATCACTCAAACAAGGATCAGTGTCAATGCAGTGACCCAAGCGGATGACGGCATGAAGTTGCCTATGTACATCAGTTATTTTGCATTTACTCCCTCGGAACTTCCCGGTGAAGAACAGATCATGAAAGACATACGTGCGTTGAGCGAAAAACTGTCGCGACTAAAAAAGGCTCCCCTAGTTAATTCATATACCGGACCGGCAATTCTATCGGCCGATTCGGCAGGTGTGTTCTTTCACGAGATCTTCGGGCATCGTGTGGAAGGCTCTCGTATGAAAAGTGAGAATGACTCGCAAACATTCAAGAAAAAGATCGGCGAGAGTGTTTTACCTGCCGATATGAGCGTTATATTCGATCCGACTATGAAAAGTTATAACGGGCATGATCTCAACGGGCATTATGTATTCGATGATCAGGGTGTCCGTTCAAAACGCGTAGTCGTTGTCAACAACGGAATTCTCAGTGATTTTCTCATGGCTCGCAAGCCGATCGAGAAATTCCCCCGTTCAAACGGACACGGACGCGCATATCCCGGTTACCAGCCGGTTTCTCGACAGTCCAACTTGATCGTTGAGACCACACAACCGCTTACTACGGAAGAATTGCGTAAAAAATTGGTCGATGAATTAAAAAAACAGGGAAAAGAATACGGATTCTTATTCGCGCAAGTTACCGGCGGGTTTACCATGACAGGGCGGTATGTGCCGAATGCATTCAATGTAACGCCAACCGAGGTCTATCGTGTGTATGCCGACGGACGGCCTGACGAATTGGTTCGCGGTGTAGACCTTGTCGGTACGCCGTTAGCCATGTTCTCGCAGATCGACGGCGCCGGAAACGATCCGGTCATTTTTACCGGTACATGCGGTGCCGAATCAGGCGGTGTGCCCGTTACTGCGATTTCTCCATCTTTGTTTGTCAAGCAGATCGAAATTCAGAAAAAAATGAAATCACAGGATAAACCGCCGTTGCTTCCGCGCCCCGATACCGAACAACAAATGAACAACGGAAGCGAAGGAGATAACCTATGAAAAAAATACTTCTCGTTGCACTGGTCATGCTATTATCTGTTTCGTTTTCGTTTGGACGGTCGGTTGTCCCATCCGATACGGGTATCATGCTGGCTATGAAGGACGAATTGAAACGAAATATGGAAAAGATATCGATAGAGAAATTGCAAAAGCCGTGTTATATCAGTTATTCGATTGCGGATACCCGCATCGTGTTCATCCGTGCGCGTTACGGATCGCTCGTTCAGGTTATGGATGAACCCATGCGTACGCAGGATGTACGGGTGGTAGTTGGCAATTATAATCTGAACAATGAGCATTATCTGGATTTTAATACGTTATGGAGCAGCACTTCATATGAGACGGCGCCTATCGAGAATAATTATAATGCATTGCGTATATCGCTTTGGGCAGATACCGACAAAAAATTCAAACGTGCAGCCGAAAGTTATGAAAGCAAAGTGTCCGCCATTCAACAGCAGAAACTGAATGAGGCCTTGCCTGCTGATTTCAGCACAATAACTCCGGTGAAGCTGGCATTACCCCGCGCTGCGGATTCCTTTCAGCGTAAGGAATGGGAAAAAACGATCAAGGACATTTCTGCACTATTTACGTCATACAGCGCTATTCAGGATGCTGAAGCACAATTACATTTCTATACTGCAATGATGTATTTCACCGATGCCGAAGGCTCAGTCGTATCATATCCGTTTACGATCGTTGCATTACAGGTATGGGCGAAAATGCAGGCCGAAGACGGTGAGCCGTTGTTTGATCATTGCGTCTATTATGTGCCGTCTTTAAACGACCTCCCGCCGATAAAAACGATCAAAGAAGAAGTAGCTGCAATGGCCCGCCGTTTGACAGAGTTGGCAAAAGCGCCTGTGTTCAACGAGGCTTACTCTGGACCGGTGTTGTTTGAAGGACAGGCTGCAGCCGAATTGATAGCTCAGAAATTTTTCGCCGACGAGAACGGACTGTGCACCCGCAGAAAACCGGTTATCGCGTCCGAAGATGTGCTTGGGTATATTCAGTATCAGCTGGAGAATCCACTTGAGGCACGACTTGATAAAAAGGTCATCTCCCGTTCATTGTCACTCACCGCATCACCGCTATTGAAAACGTATGAAGGGACACCGTTGCTCGGTTCACTGCCGGTAGACATGGAAGGAAGCGTGCCGCCGGAAACACTTCCGCTTATTGAGAACGGCGTCTTGAAAAATATGCTCAACGGAAGATCGCCTACGCAACGTGTTACCGGATCGAACGGGCATATGCACCTGGCAATGGAGTATAATTTCTCTAAAAGCGATATCGGGCCGAGTGTGGTGATGTTTGACGGAACCGACAAGACGGATATGCCGACCTTGAAACGTAAACTTATCGATGCCGGCAAAGAAGAAGGTCTTGATTACGTCTATATCATTCGCAAGCTTGAGAACGCAAGCATGCTCATGAGCGATCAGGAAGCAAAATCAAAAAAAAGTGCTTCGCGTATCCTTGCTATTTACCGTGTGCGTGTAGCAGACGGGAGCGAGCAATTGATGCGGACGGCTGAATTGGAAGGCATGTCGCTTAAGGCTTTCAAACGTGTTATTGCCGTTTCGGATAAAAAGTTTGCTTACAACACCATGCTTCAGAAGACCACGCGCCAATATTACGGTAAAGAGACCCTGAACGGCATTCCGTCTTCCTTTATCGTGCCGACCGGCATTCTTTTTGAAGAGATCGATCTTCAGCAGGAAAAACGATCGATCACACCGAAATTACCGGTTGTACCGAATCCGATCAGTTCAAATAAATAATCCGACGTAATGGACAAGGGAGTGTAAAACTCCCTTGTTCATAGTATAATAATTTTTGATTTTTTTGGTTACTATGATGTTAATCAATCTCAATATCATACCGTTCGAGTAACCCCGGTAGTCCTACAAGAGAAAATTTTGTATGTTTTATTCTGTTCATATCAGGATCGATGGAATAATTTATTGCGGTTCGGAGATCAGCCTTTTCAAGCACGGTTCGCAAAAATACCGCATGGGTCAGATCACAATCGGCAAAAACTGTTTCAGAAAGATCTGTTTCCGTAAAATCCGCATCTTTGATCGAGCAAGAATCAAACGGTGTTTTCTTTAAATGTAGCTTTGAGAATACGGCATAATCGAGAATGCTTTTTTCAAATCGGACAGTTAGCAGTAAATTGTTGCATTCGCTGAAATTAGCACCGACGAGCTTACAATTGTTGAACGTAACATTGTGTAGGCGGGTATCGGCGAATTTCACCATGCCGAGATTGCACATATCAAACGTGCAATCAGAGAGTAGTGTATTTGAGAAGGTACAGTCGATAAATGAACACAGTAAAAATGTGCAATTCTCAAATTCAGCACCGGAAAGTTTGGGTTCTGTGAAAGTTATGTTTTTATAATTTTTATTATTGTTCACTGTGTGTGTAACCTTTTTTTAAACGGTGGTCAGAATATAATTCATCATGTTGTTGCGCATAGGGTATTATCTCCTTTGGATAATAATTGTCAATGCAATGATAGCATGAAAGCTCTGACAATCGTAAAAAATTAACTGAAAATTAACACTTTATTAACGGAGAACTAAACTGCGTTACATATGCTCATATCAGAGGAAAGTAAAGGAGAGTATATGTTTAAGTCATTTCTGTCAGATATGTTCCCTCAAGACACACCACTTAAGTTATTAATACAACATGCCGATATTCTTGATGAGCTCGGTAAAAAATTGCTTCCCCTAACGGAAAGTTATTTTAAAGGCGAGGATATATCAGACATGGTTGCATATATCTGCAAACGCGAGCATGAGGCAGATGAGATCAAATTCAAGCTGAGAAATGTTTTAAAAAGCAGCGTTAAAGTGCCGTTTGCGATCAAAGGCATGCTTGATTATCTTCATTACCAGGATGACCTTATTGATGCGATCGAGGATATAGGCCTTAAGATGAGCATGAACCGCGTAGAAGGACTCGATGATGATATAAAGGCAAAATTTATTGAGATGGTCAAGCAGGTAGACCGTTCGGTTGATCTTCTGCAGGATATGGTGCGCGACCTTAAAAAGATCATCGACAGTTCATTCGCAGAAACGGTCATGCAACGCGAGGAACGCGACTATGAAGAGATCGATAAGATCGAAAATGTGGTTGATGAGCTCTCGCTTGAGATCGGCAAATGGATGTATGCAAACAAGAAAAAACTGAATGCTATTGATCTTATATTTTTTCGTGAGATGGTAGAAATTTTGGGTAATATGACGGATAAGGCGGAAAACACTGCTGAAATACTCCGTGCGTTTTTAAAATAAAAGAAAGGTGAAAGCATGAGCCCGGAAACCATACTTATTATTGCTGCGGTTATTGCCTTCGTTATGGCGATGTCAATAGGCGCTAATGATGTTGCAAATTCAATGGCAACTGCGGTCGGAGCTAAAGCGATTACGATCAAGCAAGCGATCATAATTGCAGGTATTCTTGAATTCGGCGGAGCGTATCTGTTTGGCCGCAACGTTACCGAGACGATAAAGTCGGGCATCTTCAATGTGGACCTTATCAATAAACTGCCGGATGGTAATACTCTATATATAGCCGGTGCGTTTGCAGCAATATCGGCTGCCGCCATTTGGGTGTTCATTGCTACATTCTTTTCAATGCCGGTATCGACAAGTCATTCCATCGTAGGCGCTATGGCCGGTTTTGCCATCGTTGCTTTCGGCTGGGAGACCATAAAGTGGTCTAAGATGACATTTATTGTTCTCAGTTGGTTTATATCACCCGTATTAGGCGGTATTGTAGCCTTCGGGATATTCAAACTTATTTCATGGCTTATTCTGCACCGTACATCGCCGTTTGCCGCAGCTCGAAAAGTTGGGCCTGTGCTTGTAGGCGCTACAATATTTACCGTATGCTTTCTTTTCTTCGTAAGTGTCATGAAAAAAGGCACAGTCGAACCGTCGGTGTATTGGCCGATATCGATCGGTGTAGGCATACTCGCCGGAATTGTTACGTATTTTCTACTTAAGAGGATCAAGCCCAATGAAGACGAGTTTTTTTCGGTGGAGCAGATATTCAAGCGTCTTCAGGTGTTTACCTCCTGCTATGTATCATTTGCACACGGTGCCAACGATGTGGCCAATGCGATCGGTCCTTTGGCAGCGATCTATGCGATCATAAAACTCGGATCAATCGGTGTGAAATCGGAAATACCCGGCGAATTGATGATACTTGGCGGCGCCGGTATCGCATTCGGCGTATTCCTGCTTGGTTATAAGGTCATGAAAACGATCGGTGAGAATATCACCGAGTTGAACAATACCCGCGGATTTTCAATAGATCTTGGTACCGCAACCACCGTTCTTGCAGCCTCATCGCTCGGCCTTCCCGTGTCATCTACCCATACGGTAGTAGGGGCAGTTGTTGGTGTAGGGTATGCGCGCGGGATCGGAGCTATTAATTTAGGGATTTTGAAACAGATCGTTGTCTCATGGGTGATCACTGTTCCTATAGCGGCGGTCACATCTGCGCTTTTGTTTTATGCATTTAAAGCTTTGTTGTTCTGATAGGTATTATAAACAGCATTTTTTTGGAGACGCAATACTGCGTCTCTTTTTTTATAACGGTTCTATTAATTGTTATTTTACGTAACAGTTGTCATTTAATGGATGAAAATGCGAATTATCCGAACACTTCATCGAGAAATATTCGAATGTCTTCCGTGTGAATGACCGATCCGCTGATCTGTTCGTTGATGTTGAACCATCCGAACCCGATCACCGCATGTGCATCTACCTTCCCGACATGGGGGGTGTCCGAATCATTGATCGTGCAGACAAAAGTGATATAGCGTTCATAGATGCGTTTGGGGATAATATTGTTCAATTCAAACGAGTGATCTATTGAGACGTTGATATTCAACTCTTCCCGTAATTCGCGTCTCAGGCATTCTTCAGGCTCTTCATCCGGCTCAAGATTACCGCCGGGAAGCCACCAATAAACATTACCGTTTCTATTTTTGTGCTGGACCAAGAGTATTTTCTCTCTGGTTTTATCAAAAATGACCGCCTGGCATCGAACCGTTCTCTTGCTATACGGTGCGTTCATTCATTCACCTTCATGTTCCCGCGCAGCACGATAAAGATGGTCCAGCACAGCCGAATAAAGATCTGATGACGGTGCAGTATTGAAATGAATATCATCAATTTGACTCACCGGTTCGATCAAGCGCAAGGCATTTGTTATGAATGCACCTTCATAAGTTGGAATGTCTTTTATATCAATTATCTTTTCGGTGACGGTGTAAATGCCGAATTCACCGTGTAAGAGAAGTTCCTTTCTAACGATACCGTTCAATATGGGCAATGAGTCCGGCGGAGTAATGATCGAATTACCTGAAATAAAATAGATATTAGCTATTGCTGTTTCCAGAAGGGTATTCTGCCGGTCAGTGAATAATATATCGTTAAAACCTTTTTGGCGTGCTTGTTCCAACGAGAGGAGATTGGTCATATGATCACAGGTTTTATAACGGCATAATTCTTCATCTTCCCGTTGAATATCGCTCATGGTTATTGTTACCGATGAGCGCGGCGCAGGCAATTCTGAAGCAGTGATTACTACGTCTCCAACGGGTTCTTTTTCAAGGACGATGATTTTAATGCGTGCCGAAGTCAGTCCATTGACAGCGCACAATTCTCGAATCGCCGTCGGAATGGAATATTCCGGATACGGTATGCCCATATACGCGCAGGTCGTTTGTAATCGATCGAGGTGTTGCGGCATAAATAAAAGATGGCCATTCTCAAATCTTCCTGTCGTAAAACAGCCGTGTGCATACAGCAAGGTTTCACTGAAAGGTAGAAAGGATTCGTCGTCCTCGCGAATAGTATTATTGATCCAGATCATGATTGCCCTGCTGCATTGAAGAAATTTTGCACTTTATGCATGATCTCATCATATTCAGCCGCAGGATCGGAATCGATGGTCACCGCACCACCGCTGTTGATAAATAGCATGTTATTTTGAATGATCCCGGTTCTGATGGTGATATTTGCCACAAGGAAACTGCTGTTCATCACAAACATTGAGCCTGTATACAGATGCCTGCGATAGGTCTCTAACTCATCAATGATCTCTGTGCTGCGGATCTTTGGGCAACCCGTGATCGAACCGCCTGGGAACACCGCCCGAAGAAGATCGGCGTATGTGCCGTTCAATTTGCCGGTTACCCGTGCAACAAGGTGATGTACCGTTTCATACGTTTCACACTGTTTTGCATAATCGACCGTTACCGAGCCTGTTGTGCACACCTTCCCAAGATCGTTTCGCAACAGATCAACGATCATATACAATTCCGCCTGATCTTTTTCGGAGGCAAGCAATTGTTGTTTCAGTTGTTCGTCCTCAACGGTATCTTTTCCCCGTCGTATAGTGCCTTTGATAGGACGCGTTTCCACCGTTTGGCCGTCGGCTCTGACGAAGAGTTCAGGCGAATTACACAGTATTGCCGTTTTATCCCATGAAAAATACGCCGAATAGGAAGCGGGATTTGCGGCGAACACTTTTTGAAACAGACGGTACGGATCACCGTCAAATTCCGCTTTAAATTGTTGTGACAAGCTTACCTCATATACATCGCCGTCGAGTATATAGTTTTTTACGCGGTTTACTTTGTCGATATAACCTTCTCTGCCACATTCTGCTTGAAACGGTCGAATCACCGGATTATTTTTTGCACAGTGAAACAATTCATTTATTCTTGAAGGATTGCCATATTCAATCGTGACGTTATACGCTTGTAATGAGACATGGTCGAAAACGATGTAGTGATTGTACAGAACAGTGGTGAACAGCGGTAATTCATACGCCGGTTGAGCGTGTAATTGTGTCTGTTCGATCGTTGTAAGGGCATCATACGAAATAAAGCCGACTGCTCCGCAATACCGTATAGGCGAAGGCATTTTTTCAAAAGCGCGTAAAGCTTCGGTCAGTTTGTGAAAAGCGTCCCATAACGGCAGGATGTGTTTATCGGTATCGGTTTCTTGTTTTACATTCAGTTTGTTGCCGTCGTGACTGATGACCGAGTGAGGGTCGTAACCGATGAGCGAAAATTGAGCCCGATCAACCGGGCCTTTTCCTGTCAATAGTACAGAATAAGCCGTATGAGCATAGCGGGCAAAAGCATCGCACGGTTCAGACCAAGGTGTTTCCGAAAACGTTATTTTTTTAATGACCGGTATCATATGAACCTCAGAAAATTTTCGATCATTTCATGCCCAAACTCACACATGAATGATTCCGGGTGGAACTGCACACCCATGATCGGGAAATCGGGATGTTCTGCTGCCATCGGGATAGAGCCATCCGCAGTTATGGCTGTGATCGTGAGTTTCGGTTCGTGCGGCGGGCAAATTATCAGCGAGTGATAACGAGCTACGGCAAATGATTCGGGAAGGCCTGAAAACAACCGTGATACGGGATTTAGCGTTACCATTGATGTCTTTCCGTGAACGGGGTAAGGTGCCCGAACGGTTGTGCCGCCGAATACCTCATTCATCGCTTGTAAACCAAGGCATACGCCAAAGATCGGTTTTGACGTGTAATAGCGGTTGATCGCCTGTTTTGAAATACCGGCTTCCGCGGGACGTTTCGGCCCCGGCGAGATCACCAATGCATCGTAACCGTTCAGTTCATCAAGTCCGACGGCATCATTGCGGACAACATCCACCAAGCCGTTAAAATGCAGCGCAATAAGCTGGCGGAGATTGTAGGTGAATGAGTCATAATTGTCTATAAGCAGTATTTTTTTCATGGTTTTTCCTATCCGTTGAGTATATGCGGAATCAATGGGTTTGTCATGGACAAAGTAGTACAGATGTGTTTCTTTTGGAACCAATCGGAGTATGGTTATGGCTTTATGTGTCGAATAGAATCAGCGTTAATGCTTATTTGCTTGCATTTTTGCCAAAATCTGCTAAAAAAAGAGGGAGAGAGGGGTTGGTACAATGTTGGATGTGAAACTTATAATTGATAATCCGGAAGAGATCGTTAACCGTTTGAAAACTCGTAATGCGGATTATTCAGAATCCATCAAAGCGATACTTGCTTTGGATGGCGAGCGAAAAGAATATATAAAAAAAAGCGAAGCATTGAAGAATGAACGCAATACCAGTTCAAAAATGGTAGGTCAATATAAAAAAGAAGGTAAAAATGCCGACGAGATCATGGAACGTGTAAGGGTTATCGGCGATGAGATCAAAGGTCTTGACGATCAATTGGCTGAGATCGAGACAAAAATGCGTGATATTCTCCTGAATATCCCTAATATGCCACATGCATCCGTGCCAGTCGGAAAAGATGAACAGGCGAATGCCGAGTTGTACCGTAAAGGTATACCGAAAACATTTGCTTTTAAAGTCCGTGACCATGTTGATCTGGCTGAAAAAGGCGGACATCTTGATACTGAACGTGCCGTAAAGATCGCCGAATCTCGCTTTTCCATATTAAAAGGTGAATTGGCACAGCTTGAACGTGCGCTGATCAGCTTCATGTTGGACATTCAAACCCGCGAACACGGTTATACGGAATGCTGTGTGCCGTATATGGTCAACCGAAAAGCGATGACCGGCACCGGGCAATTGCCAAAATTTGAAGAAGATATGTACGCGCTGAAAAATGACGACCTGTATCTTATTTCTACGGCAGAGATACCGTTGACCAACTATTACGCCGATGAGATACTGAACGAGGATGATCTACCTATCAATATGACCGCGTATACCGCATGTTTTCGCCGAGAGGCCGGTACATACGGTAAGGATACCCGCGGGCTTATTCGCCAACATCAATTCGATAAAGTTGAGCTTGTGAAATTTGCACATCCGGACCGTTCTTATGATGAGCTCGATACATTGCGCCTACATGCGGAAAAGATATTGGAATTACTTGATCTACCGTATCGCGTGATGACCTTATCTACCGGCGATATGGGATTCTCCAGCGCAAAGACGTATGATCTTGAGGTGTGGCTGCCGGCGCAGAATTGTTATCGTGAGATTTCTTCATGTTCCAACTTTGAGGATTTTCAAGCACGAAGGGCAAATATCCGCTTTAAAGATAAAAACGGGAAGAACCGTTTTGTGCATACGATCAACGGTTCAGGGCTTGCCGTAGGCAGAACTTTGGTGGCGGTGCTTGAAAATTATCAGAACGAAGACGGAAGCATTACCGTTCCTGAAGTATTGCGGCCGTATTTACACGGCAAAACCGCGATATTGAAATCATAGGACGGGAAAAGACTTGATAAAAAACATGCACCATGATACAATTAATCGGACCATAAGAATATTCTTTATGAAGGAGTTTTATTTATGTGTGGAATAGTGGGTTATATCGGGAATGATAATGCAGTGCCGATGTTGATCGAAGGATTGAAGCGGCTGGAATACAGGGGGTATGACTCTGCCGGCATTGCTATATTTGATAAGAATAACGATATCATCATCGATAAAGTGGCGGGTAAAGTAAAAGAGCTTGAAAAGCGTGTCGCAAAGATGAATTACTCATCTACGGTCGGTATCGCTCACACCCGCTGGGCTACTCACGGAGCGCCGAACGACAATAATGCGCACCCGCATCTTGATTGCAAAGGGAATATTGCTGTCGTGCATAACGGCATCATTGAAAACTTCCGTACATTGAAGACATTTCTTGAGAAAAAAAATCATACATTTTATACCGAGACCGATACTGAGATATTGGCGCATTTATTTGAAGAATATTATAAGGGCGATATTTTCGAGACGGTTTGTTTGGCATTGCAAAAGGTTGAAGGGACATACGGCGTTGCCGTTATTTGTAACGAACATCCCGATGAGATCATTGCGGCTCGGCGCGGAAGCCCGTTGATCGTTGGTCGAGGAGAAGACGGTAATCATTATGTTGCCAGTGATGTGGCTGCGCTTATCCGCCATACAAGAAACATCATTTACCTCGATGAAGGCGATGTCGTGCATATCAAACGCGGAGAAGACATCAAGATCCGCAATATCATAGAAAATGTCGATAAGGAACATGAATATCAAGAGGTCGATCTGGACCTTGAAGAGATCGAGAAAAACGGGTATCCGCATTTTATGCTTAAAGAGATCAATGAGCAGGATATGACCATACTCAATGCTCAACGCGGCAGACTCGATCTGAAGAACGGCGAGGCGATCCTTGCAGGGCTTTCCGAGCAATTGCCGGTTCTCCGTCAGGCGAAACGTATTATTCTTACCGCTTGCGGTACATCGTGGCATGCGGCGTTGATCGGCGAATATATCATTGAAAGTTTGGCCGGTATTCCCGTCGAAGTGGAATACGCTAGCGAGTTCCGTTATAAAAACCCGATCTTGGAACCGGGTACGATTGTATTTGTGATATCCCAATCGGGCGAGACCGCCGATACATTAGCCGCTTTACGGGAGGCAAAGTTGAAAGGCGCTCCGGTTTTCGGTATATGCAATGTTGTCGGTTCGACCATTGCGCGCGAGACCGATGCCGGTATTTATATCCATGCGGGGCCTGAGATTGGCGTTGCATCGACGAAAGCATTCACCTCGCAGGTCATGGTGCTCACATTGTTGGGGTTGCTCCTTGGCAGAATGAGAAACTATTCGCTTGAGAATGGTGTGCGGATGGTTCACGAGATCCAAAAACTTCCGGAAAAGATCCGCGAATTACTTTCTACGGCCGATGAGATCCGCCGTGTAACGGGATATTTCCGCAAAACGCATAATGCCTTATTTTTAGGACGCCATATCAATTATCCCGTAGCGCTTGAGGGTGCGCTTAAATTAAAAGAGATTTCTTATATACATGCCGAAGGGTATCCTGCGGCCGAGATGAAGCACGGACCGATCGCATTGATCGACAGCAATATGCCGTGTGTGGTTATCGCTACCAATGATGATGTCATGTATGAAAAGGTCATTTCCAATATTCAGGAGATCAAAGCACGTTCCGGCAAAGTAATTGCCGTTGCAACGGTAGGCAATAAAAAGATACGAGAGATCGTTGACGACGTTATCTACGTGCCTGAGACATTGCCGTTGTTATCACCGATCATTAATGCTATTCCGCTTCAGCTTTTGGCTTATTACGTTGCCGTTGACCGAGGCTGCGATATTGATCAGCCCCGCAATCTGGCAAAAAGCGTAACGGTTGAGTAAGCAGCAAAAAAGGAGGTACCGCCGTGGGCGTCCTGGTGAATGAAAAAGTATTTGAAAAATTCGGTCAAGAATTCATGAAAGGTGATGTCATCTTCTATGAAGGCGAAGAAGGCCAGACCATGTATATCATTTACGAGGGGAAAGTAAAGATCACGAAACGCGCCCGTGATGTGGAGACAACGCTAGCCGTATTGCAGGCAGGGGATTTTTTCGGAGAGATGTCTATCATCGATGAGAGCCCTCGCAGCGCAACAGCCATAGTTGAAGAAGATGTAACGAAACTTATCGTCATCGACCAGAAGGTCTTTGAATCACAAATACAGACGAACCCTAAGATCATCATGCAGATACTCAAAAAGATGAGCGCCCGCATACGCGATACGGACAAGCAGATCGAGAATTTGCTGTTGAAAGATATTACATCGCGCATCATAGGTACCATGCGTTTGTTGTTGGAAAAGTGCGAATTGCGTGATGAGAACGGTTATTATGTTTTTGACTATGAAGTGCTTCAAAAAGAGATCGCAGGCCGTCTCGGTTTGCCGATCGCTAAGGTCATTGAAGTGCTTGAAGCAGTTGTCCGCGGCAGAATGGGTATTATCAACGGAAGTAACTATATAATCCGCGACCGCGAAGAACTCGACCACTACATGGAATATCTGAATCTCCGCGAGCGTTACAGCGGAGTTTGAT
>CAZIJP010000056.1:13599-15908 GCA_964539615.1 uncultured bacterium | reverse complement strand
CGTCAGAAAAAACACCGAACGCCAGTTTGCCGTCATAAAAAATAAACCGGGCAACCAAACATCTTTTTCACTGTAAAAGGGGCATCGGCCATACGTGCCGAAAGTTCATTGGTCAACGATAACGACGATTGTGGCCAGCTCAGAAATGGTGCTCCATAGTGTTTCGAGCGATCAATGCAGTATACAGTTCCGGGCGGTATTGCCGTAAAACACGCAAAGCCCGCAAGGTGTTCCAACGACTATCGCTTCCCGTTCGTTCCATATCAAAATGCACAAGCCCGGGATGTTTATGCTGCACCGGCCAGCGGTCGTTCGTTCTCATTTTAGCCGTGATACTATCGAGCGCATCATCCATGCGCGTGTCATACGGTGCGCCCGCCTCACGGAAATGATCGAGTGCCCGCAATATATCATAATACCATCTGCACGGAAAAGAGAGCTGCAGGAATTTTTCATGTATGACCTCACCCGTACGTGATGATCGGAAAAAGTGATGGGCGAGGATAAATTCTCTGCCTTTTTCAGCAGCTTTCACGATCTCACATGTCCGTTCCGAATAACCGTTTCGCTGAACATCTTGTAATCCTTCCAAAACGCTGATCGTTGTGTGCAAAGAACTGTGCACGGCGCCGTTCTGCCAACGACAGTTCCAGCCGCCGTCTGTGAACTGATGTTCAAGTATATAGTTGATAATTTCTGAAATTGCAGTGTTGTTTATTTTTGCATGACAGCAAATTGACAACAACATTCCAGCTATGCACATGTCCTGATATCGTTTTTTCCGTACCTCACCGTTGTTATGCCACATTGCTTGTAAAAGAACCTCGGCGCTTCCGCGATACCATCCGGTTTCGCCGGCCAGTCCGATATTTTTCAGGTCGAGAAGGGTGTAGTGTGTTGAAATCCATTTCGGCGAATAGGAGCCGTTTCCCCACATGCCGGTAATTGCATCTCTTTTTTCAAGGAACTGTTTACCCCAGCCGTCTGATCCGATCAATTGGTGAAGAGATATAAGTGTTTCAGGCGCAACAGACAGGAGATCACGTATTGTTTGATAACGGACCGATACATCCCCGTCAAGAAGCCAATCGATGATACCGCGAACCGAATCGGAGTTATTCGATAGCAAGACCATAGGCGGCAAGCGTTTTTTTATATTCGCCGGAGAGTTTTATTTTTTTTAATTCTTTGTCGAATGCATCGCGAAGAGCGGTCAGTTTTTTTGTCTTAGAAAATGCAATGAAACTCGGTACGCGTTCAACTTCAGGGTACAGCCGAATAATTGATTTAGAAAAATTCAAATGATCGACCGTGTAATCTGCCACGTAGATATTGCTTATAATAAGATCAAGCTGACCGTTAATCAATTTATCGAGATTTGCTTCGAGGGAATCGCTGCGGATCGTATTAAGCTTATCGCGGATGGCGTCGAATTTCTTGCCGTAGCTTATCGTGGATGTAGTGCCGATCCGCTTGTTTTTTAATGCGATAAGGTCATTTGGAATGGCTATTTTTTTCGTGTTTATGGTGTAAAAAGAGACAACCTGCTGAATAAGCATTTCGCGTGAATAGTCGAAAAAGAGCTCGCGTTCATCGTTCTTATACGCCGTAAAAATTGCATCGGCACGGCCGTCTTTGACCATCCGTAACGCACGTTCCCACGGGAGCACTTCAATGGTCACGTCATGCCCAAGATGCGTCATGACCGTAGTTACGATCTTTACGACAGCTCCGTCGACCTTTCCGGTAGTGTTGGTAAATTGCAA
Organism: uncultured bacterium; assembly: GCA_964539615.1. GTDB lineage: Bacteria > Macinerneyibacteriota > Macinerneyibacteria > Macinerneyibacteriales > CAYRFE01 > CAYRFE01. The sequence goes on along the minus strand of CAZIJP010000056.1, from coordinate 14,142 downwards.
CGGCGGGAAATCCAATGTCACGAAGTGATAATTTTCCGCATATAACGAGCCGAAACAACAGAAAACACAAACGGTTAAAAGAAAGTATAATTTTTTATACATACCTACTGAAGTTATAATACCTGAAGCATGAATAGTTGTCAATCTGTGAAAAATTGTCAAGATAAATAATAATGGGGAAATTTCGAAAATGTGTTGAATTTTACGAAAAGTAACCGTAACAACAGTATCTTAGCCTTTACATTTTTCGAAAAACCTGTATACTCACGGGGTGTTAAAAAGCATACATTCATATTTAAAAGAGCGTTATAAAACCGACGAAGCTGATGTTGTCGACATCGTAAACGACACGTATTCGTTACCGTCATGGTGCGACGATACGGTATCTGAATTTATACAAAAAGCGTATCAAAATAATCACGAATACTCGTTATTTGAGTCACATGCCGATAAAATATATACCTTTATTTACAAAAATATCGGAAAGATTATAATCCTGAAAAATTGTCAGGAAAATAAGTATCCTCCGGAACGCATGTATGC
>CAZIJP010000056.1:0-13499 GCA_964539615.1 uncultured bacterium | reverse complement strand
ATTTCTCGTGACGAAGAAAAGCGTTTGAAGGATTCGGTTGCGCATTTGATGCATGAAAAAGCAGCAATGGAAGCAAAGCTGCAAGAGTTATCGTTAGCCCTTGTTGATACGCGTGAGGCAAACGATGAGCTTCAGAAAAAAATATCAGATCTAGATGAGCTTATAGCGCGTATCAGCGCCGGCCGGCGTAAATTGATGAAGATCTATGATGCGCTTGATGATCCGATAATCACGACCAAATCCGATTATTCGTTGGAAAGCGTCAATGATACGGCTGCAGGGATCGTCGGGCTGGACCCGGTCGATGTGGTTAAAAAAGAATTGAAATGTTATCAGCTTCTCGGGAAAACATCGCCGTGCGATTTTTGTTTTCTCAATCTTGTGCAGGAAGATAAACGCAGTCTCAGCCGTACCATTGATATAGACGTTGAAGGCACGCGGCATGTTTACATACTCAACATGATACCGATCATGAACGGTGAAGAGATCGACGTCGTGATTGAGTATTTCAAGGATGTTACCGAGATGATGGATATGCTGGAAGAAAAGACCATGCTTGAGACCAAATTAAAAGATGAGATGGATGAAAAAGAGCGTATTCGCGTAACGGTCAATTGGACTCAGGTCGATCGTGTCAAACAGCTTACATCTTATATCGGCATGATGAAAACACAATTGAAATTTCAGGAAAATAAGATACGCCGTTTAGAAGTGATCATTGATAATCAAAAACAAAAAAAAGCGGCTGATTCCGCCCGCACCACTATGCTGTATGAGATCACCAAGATAATCAATCTTCTTCAGAACCTCGTGGCGGGTAAAAAGATCGTATTGTCGAATGTCCAGGAGCTGAAGCTCGAAGAAGCTATTAGCTTGATCAAAGATTATTCGGTATTTTTACAAGGTGATGTAACGCGGCTTGAAAAAGAAAATGAGATGTTTCGAAAACAAATAGAAGAATATGAAAATGCTTTAAAAAATTCGATCACACCGGCACAACAAGAACAAACGGAGGGAACCAATGGATGATATTCTGTCTTTGGCGCAACTGACCACTGCGCGTAACCTCGCGCTAGAGATAGTGCGCGTCACTGAAGCCGCGGCTTTGTCCAGTTTTCCCTGGATAGGAAAAGGTAATAAAAATGAAGCTGATCATGCGGCCACCGAGGCAATGCGCGCCGTATTGTCAAAAATTTATATTTCCGGTACTGTTGTGATCGGCGAAGGTGAACTTGATGAAGCACCCATGTTGTATAACGGAGAACAGGTCGGCAGATGGGGGCATAACGATCCCGGTGTTGAGATTGCCGTTGATCCGCTTGAAGGAACTGCATTATGTGCGAAGAACAAACCGAACGCCATCACATGTATAGCGATCACGGACGGTAAATTTTTACGGGCTCCCGATATGTACATGTATAAGATCGTTGTCGGGGAAGAAGCAAAGGGAGTAATCGATCTTAAGCTTACGCCCGCTGAGAATTTTATCCGTATAGCACGAGCTAAAGGGAAAGAAATTGAAGATCTCAATGTAATTACCATGGAGCGCGAACGCAACCAGTATATTATCGATGATGCGAGAAAGCTCGGTTGTAAAGTAACGCTGATATCAGACGGTGATGTCTCCGCATCCCTCTATGCGTTGCTCGATCGTTCTCCTATTGATGTATACATGGGTATCGGCGGTGCTCCCGAAGGTGTTATTACCGCAGCGGCCGTCAAATGCGTCGGCGGAGACATGCAGGCCCGTTTGGCATTTGATATCACCGGAGGCGTGCTCGATATCCCGAAATTGAAAGAACGCTGTATCGGTATGGGGATCACTGATTTTGATAAAATTTACCGAACAGAAGATCTCGCGCAGGGGCATTCGTTGTTTGCGGCAAGCGGAGTGACCGACGGTGAACTCCTTCATGGGGTCAGTACCATGAAAAAAGGATTTTCCGTGGAATCGGTCGTTATGCGTTCACGAACAGGTACCGTACGGTGGCTCCACTCGGAATATATGGCAGAGAAAAAAGAAGATGCCGCCGGCCAAAACGGCGCTAACGAGGTATAATACTCATGTTTTCAAACGATATTTTATGGTTTTTATGGGCCATCGGATTCTACGCTATCGGACTGTTCATGTATAAATTCTTCCGAAAGGAAGGGTTATATGCAATGATCGTCATTGACATCATATTGTGCAATATTCAGGTCATGAAACTTATCCCGATATTTGACATGACCGCAACGCTTGGAAACGTAATGTTCGGCAATATATTTTGGGTCACCGGTATGTTGGCCGAAATATACGGATCGAAGGAAGCGAAGAAGGGCGTGGCTTTGGCCGTTGTAACATTGGCCATCACGGTTTTGTCGATGGATATCACGATGCTCTTCAAGCCTGCAGATATTGATACGATGCATAAGCCGATCTCGGAAATATTTACGTTCATGCACCGTGTGGCGTTGGCTTCCGCCGTAGCGCTTATCAGCAGTCAATTCTACGAGGTATGGTTCTATATTCTTCTAAAGAAAAAATCGGACGGAAAAAATCTATGGTTGCGGTCAAATTTTTCGTTGATGCTTGCTAACGTGCTTGATACGACGATATTTACCGTTGGAGCATTCGGCTGGCTGTATGATACCAAGTATTTACTGCATATTGCTTTGACCACATTCATTATGAAGATGCTGCTCGGTATCATGAATACGCCGTTCTTATATTGGGGAAAAAATATCGCTATATCGACGGGAGAATATTTTTCGTCGAATAAATCGACACAAGCGTAACGAGGGAGGCTATTATGTACAAATGTTCACAATGCAGTTACATGCACTGGCTTGATGAGATACCGGAATTTTGCCCGAAATGTATGACAGCCGACACTTTCAAGACCGTACCGGCAAGCGATAAAGATAAGATCGAAAAAGCGCTGTACGGCAATGAGCTGCTCATCGAAATGGCCGATACGTTGAACAAAGTGATCGATATCGCCAATGACGGTATAAAAGAAAATCCGGATGAAGCATGTACCGACATGTATTCACGCATTTATAAATCAAGCATCGAAATGGTGCAAATGATAAAGGCAGAGTTGGAAAATCACATCAAGAACGGCAGATGGGGATGATATGTTCCTTAAAGAAATGACCATATTCGGCTTCAAATCGTTTGCCGATAAAATAACTGTAAAATTTACACCGGGCATGACGTGTATCGTCGGGCCGAATGGATGCGGAAAAAGTAATATCTCCGATGCGCTGCGCTGGGTGTTTGGCGAACAAAGCGCGAAAAAACTTCGTGGCGGCATGATGCAGGACATTATTTTCAATGGCACCACCGAGCGTAAACCGCTCCAGATGTCTGAGGTGAATGTTGTAATCGACAATGAGAGCAAGTTATTGCCGATCGAATACAATGAGGTAGAGGTCACGCGTAGGGTGTTCCGTGACGGAGATTCAGAATATTATATCAATAAAAAACGTTGCCGGCTTAAAGACGTACAGGACCTTATCACCGATACCGGTATAGGCATGAGCGCGTATTCGTTCATCGAACAGGGTATGATATCGCAGATATTGTCTACAAAACCTGAAGAACGCCGTGCGATCTTTGAAGAAGCTGCCGGCATCATGAAATACCGCACCCGTAAAAAAGAGACCATGAGCAAGTTGGTCAGCACCGACGAAAACCTCAACCGATTGAAAGATATCATCTATGAGATCGAGCGCCAGATGAAACATCTGGAACGGCAAGTAGAGAAGGCCGCTGTTTATAAAGAAAAATTTACGGCATTAAAAGACCGCGAGTTGTTGTACCATCGCAAACGTAATGTGACAATGCTTGAAGAGCGAGCCCGCGTTGACAAGAATCTTAAAGATCATAAAATGAATGCTTCGCAACTGCTTGTCTCTATCAACAAGATCACTGCCGAACTTGAAACGTTGCAGCTGCAACTTACTGAAAAAGAACAGGAATACCGCACTCGGGAATCCGAAATATACGCCAAGAAATTTGAAATGAACAAGAGCGAGTCGCAAATACAGGGATTGGAGAAAGACCGCCAGTATTTTGAGAACGATATTCGCTCTCTTACCGAACAGAATGAAGAACTGATGATCATGGTGGAGAACATGCAGGTCGAAGCCGCTATGTGGCAGAAAGATCTGCAAAAAATGTCGGCAAAGATCACTGAACAAGATACTCTTCTAATCGAGCGAGTAACGACTGCCGATGCTGCAAAAAACGCGATCATTACCGAAGAGCAGAATTACCAAAAAAAGATCAATAGTCTTCTTGAACTCATGAAAGATGAATCCAATGCACGCAGCGCCGTACAGAAATCGGTGAACGACCTTGAGCATTACCGTAAAAACTGCGACACGCTTCGTGCTCAGAACAACGCCAGTCTTACTGCAAAACAGCAAGCGGAATCCGAATTGGACACGCTCCGCAACGAACGTGATACCGTATCGGGGACTAAGAAAACAGTTGCGGACGATCTGCAAACTATTACCGAAAAGAAAAATAAACAAACCGAATTAATTGCCGTCGAAGAAAGAAACCTTCAAACGGCAAAAGACGAACTGACCCGCCTTCAAGCGCGTTTTGACGGGCTTGATATGCTCGATAAACGTATGGAAGGGTTGAAAAGCGGCGTCAAGCATGTTCTTGAGAAGAAAAGCGAGTTTTCTCTCAAGGGTATATTGGCAGAATATATGGATGTGGAAAAAGGATTTGACCGCATCGTAGATTTTGTGCTTGGGGATGCGGTGGAGATCATCATTGGTGATACCGCCAACCATACCGCCATCAGGGATTTTGTGCGTTCCCGTAAGAATGGCGAGCATGTTGTTTATTATTCCGGTACTGCGCATAATAAAAAGATCGTTCATAAACAATCATTGCTTCATCATTGTAAACTGCATAATGAGAGCATCCGCCCGTTGCTTGAATCGCTTCTCGGACATGTGGTCTATGCCGATGCGGCTGATATTGCTTTGCTTACACAAGGATTTACCGTTGTTACGCCGGATGGCTCGATGCATTGTCCGGACGGTACGATCGTGTTTGCTGATCTTGAAAATCAGGGCATGGGCATCATCGAACGGAAGACGGTCAAAGAAGATGTGTCGGTAGAGATCGGGAAAGCGCAATCCCGTATAAACGAGATAGAAAAAACACTCACGGCACATAAAAACCAGCTGCAAGATCTGATAGCACGGTTTGACTCACTTACTGCTGAGATCACTAAAGCTGATGAAGCGCTGGCTGAGAATGCCAAAAAAATTGAATTTCTTGAAAAGGATCGCGAGCGTTTTTTGCTATCGATCGCAGCCAATGAAAAACAGATAACTATCTTCGAGAAAGATATCGCTTTTATTGCGGATTCACTTACCGGTCATGAAACGGCTGTAAAAGACATTAAGCTCCGTAGCGAACAGGAAGAGAACGAAAAACTAACTTTTCAAAAAAATATACATGCCATGCGCGAACAGCTTGACAAAGAACTTGCGGATCAATCGGTGGTCAAGGCTGATATTTCACGGGCTAAAGCAGAGATGCAGTCAAAACAGAATGATATCAAGCGTGTTCAGGGTGTGATACAGGATAATACGCTCAAAGTGGCATCAAATGAAAAAACAATTGCATCACATAAGGACAAAATAGCCCAGACGTTCACCAATCAAGAGTTGTCACGCAATGCCATAACGACCTTGCTGTATGATATTGCCGAAGCTGAAAAAATCAATGTAGCATGCGGTGAACTTATAAACGGGATGAAAAAAAATATTTCGGATAAAACCTCTGAGTCTCGCAAATTAGATGAGACCTTCAGGAATCTTCAGGGAATTCTGAGAGATTCAGAGATCGCATTCACACATTGTGAGGATGCTATCAATTCTGCCCGTGAATACATCCGTACGAAATACGATATTGTCATAGACGATTATGCTGTTGTTATTCCCGAAGATTATAAAGAACACGAGGAAAAAAAGGTCATCGATACGTTGCTCAATGATATTCGTTTACTCGGCTCGGTGAATCTTTCTGCGCTTGAGGAATATACCGAACTGAAAGAACGCTATGATTTTCTTGCAGAGCAAAAAAAGGATCTCGATGATGCCAAGAATCAGCTTACCGAAGCGATTGACCATATCGATGAGATCAGCAAAGAGCAGTTCATCGATACGTTTTATAAGATCAAAGAAAATTTCCTTATCATTTGCCCGATGTTGTTCAACGGCGGAAAGGCGGAGATGAACCTTGTACTCGAAGAAGATGAAGACGTACTCAACGCCGGTATCGATGTAAACGTAAAGCCGCCCGGAAAACGCCTGCAAAACATTAATCTCCTGTCCGGCGGTGAAAAGGCTTTGTCGGCGATCGCGCTGTTGTTTTCCATATTCAAGGTCAAGCCTGCTCCGTTCTGCGTACTTGATGAGATCGACGCGCCGCTTGATGATGCCAATATCGGCCGTTTTGTGGACATGCTGGCTGATTTCACCGATACCACGCAATTTATCATTGTAACGCATTCAAAGGCGACCATGGAAAAAGCCGACGTCCTGTACGGCGTGACCATGCCTGAAGCAGGTATCAGTAAACTGGTATCCGTGCAATTCAAAGGGGTGGCGAAGTGACGATCTTTGATAAATACCGCCACGGTTTGGCGAAGACAAAAAAGAATTTTTTCAATAGTTTCATATCAACGATCACCGGTCGGCATGCGATCGACGGAGAATTGGTCGAGGATGCCGAGACGGCGCTTATCGGCGCAGATGTAGGCTATGAAATCGTGAATGATATCATTACCGCGGTCAGAAAAGAGAATGACGGCAAGACTGATATCGAGCAGGTATTCAAACGTCATCTTAGGGGGCTTTTGGGCAGTAAAGACCGTTCCTTCAAGGTTAACGGTAACCGTCCGTCGATCTATGTTTTTGTGGGTGTGAACGGCGTTGGGAAGACAACGACCATTGCTAAACTTGCCAACCGCTTGAAAAAAGAAGGTAAAAAAGTGCTCATTGGTGCCGGCGATACGTACCGCGCCGCAGGTATCGATCAAATGAAGCTATGGGGGGAAAAACTCGGCATACGCGTGATCGGGCATGAACGCGGCGGTGATGCGGCTGCGGTCATCTATGATGTTATCGATGCGGCGATCTCACAACAATATGACGCCGTTCTTATCGATACAGCCGGACGCCTGCATACAAAAGAAAACTTAATGAATGAATTGGATAAAGTGCGCAGAACGATCGTGAAAAAACTCAACGGTGAGGCTGATGAGACGATCATCGTACTTGATGCCACAAGCGGACAGAATGTATTGCGTCAGGTAGAGGAATTCCATAAGACCGCAGGCCTGACCGGTATAGTCGTCACAAAAATGGACGGCACTGCAAAAGGCGGCATTATTTTCCCACTTGAGACGAAATTCGGTATTCCGGTAAAATTTATCGGACTGGGTGAACAGGAAGACGATCTGCAGGAATTCGACCCCGATATGTTCATTAACGCTCTTTTTGAAACGGAGGCCGGCCATGATTGATATCATTATTCTTGCCGTGATCGTTGTTTTTATATTATTCTCGTTAAAAAAAGGTTTCTTCATGGAGATATTTCAGGTTTTCAGCTTGATCGCGGCTTATTTTGCTTCAAAGTTGTTGTATACGTTGCCTGCTAATACGATATTTGCAAAGGTTACGCCGGAAACGCTGCGATTATTCCTTTCGCATGCAGTGATGTTCATCGGTACATTTATTGTTGCCTTGCTCATTTTTGCATTTATACGTAAGATAGTCACTTCAGACGGCCATGTTGAAGCGGTCGACAGAACAATGGGTATTTTGTGGGGTACGGTGAAGGGCATACTGACCGTGGAATTGATATTGATTTTGATATTGAAGTTTGATATACTGAAACGGGATTTTATAGCCGGTAAAAGTATAATTGGAAAATTATTGATCGCACTAACTGATGCATTGCATCTCATCTGAGAAAGGGAACTATGCCCCTTGAAGGCGATATCCGCGAAATACCGTTGATCGACATCATTGAAATGCTCGCTTTGGGTAATCGTACCGGTGTGCTGTATTTTAAAGGTGCTCGATATGCGGCAAAGATATTTTTTAAAAACGGAAGGATCATTTTTGCAAAATCTCTCGGTGAATTCGTTGAAAAACTCGGTGAGATACTCAAACGAAAAGGATTGATCACTCCCAAAAAGCTTGATGAGGTGCTAGCCGATCTTACACAGGACAAGCAACACAGCGATAAGCGTTTAGGCGATTATCTCGTGGAAAAAGGCGTGCTCACGCAAGATGTTATCGTTAAGGCGGTGACGTATCAGATCGAAGAGACGATCAATAAGATATTGACAGAGACCATGGGCAGTTTTCAGTTCAAAGTAGAAGAATTCCCGTCCAGCGAAGATATATTCATCGATAAAAGCGCTGAAAGTATCCTTATGGAAGCCGTGCGCCGGATCGATGAGTTCAATAAGATCAAACAAATGATCGGCGGGATATCTCGAAGATATATCATTTCAAGGAACATGCAACGTAAGAACATCGATATCAACCTTACATTCGAAGAATGGAAAGTTGTGATCAATATGACCGGTGATAAATCGCTTGAACAGATAGCGCAGGAAACAAAAGTTGATTCGTTCTTTGTGGCAAAGATCGCCTATGTATTATTAAACCTGAACATCATTGAGCCTGCAGGCAATATAGAAACCTACGGTATATCAAAAAACCTGACGCTCGATGATATCAATGACATCAAACAATACCTCGAGGTGCTTTCATGAAGATCGTGCGTGTTGCAATTCTCGGTTCCGACAGCACCCGGAAAGGGACATTCATAGAGACGTTGACCGGCATGAAGATTTATTCCGTATCATACACGCCGAATGAAGAGTTTGTCGATCACCCCGATGCGCCAAACCGCATCGATGCAACGTTCGGTCGCCTGTATGTGCGAGAAGATCTTATCATTGATTTTTTTTCGTATACGCCTGACAAAAGTCTTACGTCGTTATATGCGATACTGGGTAATGAACTTATGGGTATTATTTTTTATATGGATATGATGCAAAAAGAATCGATCGATTATGCAAAAAAAATATATGAGAAAGTGCTGACCGAAAATCAAACGCCGTATATTATGGTCGGCGATCTTCGTTCGGGTAATGAACCCGTAATGAATTTTGAATCGGCCCATAGCTATCTCGGACTTACTCAGGATACGCTTATCGTACCCTGTAATGCAGATAATAAAGACAGTGTTAAAACGATAACCGACTTTTTGTTTGAAACCATAAAGATGAATACAAAGTGACCCGCGCGGTCGGGAAAAAACCGTGACCGAACGTCTGTATTATGATAATCCTGAGATCAAAGAATTTTCTGCGGCCGTTACACAGTGCTTTCCGTATAAAGACGGCAATTTTGCCGTTGTATTAAATAAAACATATTTTTATCCCGAATCGGGAGGTCAGTTGGGCGACCGTGGATTTATTGACGCTATTCCCGTTGATGATGTGGTCGTTCAGGGCGATGATATCTTGCATATAACCAAAATCGCGATCGAACAAAACACCGTTCAATGCCGTATTGACGATGGACGCCGTGGAGACCTGACATGTCAGCATACCGGTCAGCACCTTATCTCGGCGTTGTTTTTAAAACAATTATCTGCAGCAACCGTAGGATTTCATATGTCCGATACCTATTCTACCATCGACCTGGAATGTGATGTGGTCAGGGCTGAGCAACTTGCGGACATTGAATTACAGGCAAACAAAGCGGTCATGGCCAATAAAGCCGTCCGTAGTTTTTGGATACGACCCGAGGACATTGAAAAATACCCGATACGTAAGATCGGTAAATTCTCCGAAAGAGTGCGCCTTGTGGAGATCGAGGACAATGACGTATCAATGTGCGGCGGCACACATGTGCTGCAAACGGCTTCTATCGGACCAATACGTTTCATTGCATCCGAACGGGTGAAGGGCGGGTTATTGCGGCTTTCATTTTTGTGCGGAGAACGAGCCGTGCGGTTCGGTACCGTTCAAAACGAGACCCTTCAACGATTGAAAAAAATGACATCCCTTCCCGAAGAGGAAATAATTACCGGTATAGAAAAGATCATGCAGGACAAAGAATTGATGCATAAACAATCTCAAGCGATGGTGCGTATGCTCCTTGAGATCAAAGTGAATACAACACAAGGGCAGCAGTATGTGATCGATGCGACATTTGACCTTGGAAAGAACGCTCAACAGACCTACGCGGCTGAGTGTATAAAGAAGGGCGCATTGCTTGCGGCTATCTATGATCCGAAAGAACAATTTCTTGTTATCTCGCAAGCTCCGTCAAAACCGTTCGACTTGAAAACCATCGGCGCAGGATTGATCGATGCATATTCGGCAAAGGGAGGCGGATCCGACACGGTCTTTCAAATCATGAACATTGTATTAGCTGATCCCGAACAAGAAATACGAAAGGTGTTTGCATTATGATAGTAGCATTATCGATCCTTATTTGTTTTTTAACAGGACTGGTGTGGGTCTTACTTATGCAAAAGACCGCGTTACGATTCAATATCGTCGATAAACCCGATAATGTGATCAAGCTTCATACAAAGGTCACTCCCTATCTAGGCGGTGTCGGTTTTATTATGAATATGTTCATGACGTTAGGATTATATTTGCTTATTACCGGCATTGAGTTGTCGGTAAAAGAGTTGTGGATATTAGGTTTGACCGCCTGTATGTTGATTCTCGGCATTATTGATGATATTCGACGGATCAGGCCGCTCACAAAATTTATATTTCAATGTTTGTTTGCAGGCGTGCTTATTTTTGCAGGCATACGGCTCGATATCATGTATTTGCCGGACTGGGCGAATTATCTGTTGACACTGTTGTGGATAACCGGCATCTCAAATGCCTTCAATTTGATCGATATCATGGATGGATTATGTGGCGGCGTGGCCATGATCGCAGGATTTTTCCTTTTTTTCAGCACGCAATCGATGTATATGCCGTTGTTGTTTCTTGCGTTATCGCTTCTCTCTTTTCTTGTCTATAATTTCCCACCTGCAAAGATTTTTATGGGTGACGCCGGGAGTTTATCGATAGGCTTTATGTTCTCAGCTTATGCCGTAATCGGCAGTTATACCGAAAATAACCGTATCGGATTGCTGGCGCCGTTGCTCATTCTCTGGCTGCCGATATATGAGACGATCCTTGTGAGCATTCTGCGTATAAAAAAGGGGAAAAATCCGTTTCACGGCAGCAAAGATCATTTTGCGTTTCGTTTGAAAGCCGCGGGTTTTCCGGTGATCGCCGTGTTATTCGTCAGTTATTTTTTGTCGATCATCATGGGAGAGACGGCATTTTTAGCGGTAACAATGCCTTTTGATACTGCGCTGATCGTGTATTCAATAACAGCTCTATTTTTTGTGGTATTGTTTTTCGTATTATCCAAGATAAAGATAGATTGAGGCTTATGATCTTCGATAAATATATAGCGCGGCTTACTGCAAATCCTGCGAAATACAGGCCGCTGTTTCCTATTAAAGAAAACGGGAAATACGGATATATCATTATCAGCGGTGAAGAAACCATTCCCTGTCAATTTGACGAGGCCGAACATTTCAGCGAAGGCCTTGCCGTTGTCCGCTTAAATTCACATTACGGCTATATCGATACCGACGGAAGATTGCTGCTCCATGCCTGCTATGAGAAGGCACGCCCGTTTTCCGGTGGTGTTGCCGCAGTACGGCAAAATATGCAGTGGTCCTTTATCAAACCGAACGGCGAAGAGCTATCACCGATGCGGTTTGATGATGTCGGAGACTTTCACGAAGGCATCGCCAAAATATTGATGATGGGGAAATGGGGTTTTATCGATGCCGCCGGAAAAATTGCCGTGAACCCTCATTATGACAGGGCAGGATCGTTCCATGAAGGAGCAGCGCTTGTGTACGACCGTGAAAAATGGCGATATATCGATAAGGAAGGGCACCCGGCGCTACCGGGGATGTTTGATGCTGCCAACAGGTTTGATGAGCATATAGCCTCAGTAAAGATCGGCGATAAATGGGGATATATCTCACGAAAAGGCGAGACCATCATCAATCCGCAGTTTGATGAGGCATGGTTCTTTTCGGAAGGGCTCGCCGCCGTAAAGACAGGCGGGTTGTGGGGATATGTCGCCGAAAACGGACGATTTGCTGTGATGCCGCAGTTTACCGATGCATGGGAGTTTTCGTGCGGACTTGCCTGTGTTGAAAGCAACGGGAACTGGGGTTACATCGATGCTACGGGAAATTGGGCGATACGGCCGAAATTTGCATATGCCGAACCGTTCATTATGGGGCTTGCTCGTGTTGCTTTAGAAAAATACTGGTATTATTCTGAGGAGGGAACGATCATTTTGACCAAGTGGGTCTATATTGATACATCAGGTGCCATTGTCTGGTATTGAGCCCCCCCCAATCATTTTAAATAAATAAATATGTGTAGTTATCGAAAAGAAAAAAGGGCGGAAGTCCGCCCTTTGAAGATTTACGGTTTTGTTGTACTTTGTAATTTTGCAACAACGATCTCGGATGTCGTTCGTACGGTCTTGTCGTTATCTTCCGGCGCGACCATATAATATAACGTGTCTTTGCCGTTACAGCCGACAATATAGAAGTTGGTCTTTTCCCCTACACCATCAAGTAAATATTTTCCTTCATATTCACCTTTTGCATTATACGATTGTATAAAAACGTTCTCATCATTGTTGTCGGCAAGCACCATAAAGATCAAACTGTCGTTCAGGAGAAATATTCCGGTAATGCCCGGCGAACCGGACAATGAGAATGAATTATTGGTTGTATCGACCTTGAAATTTTCTTTGTTAAATACATATTTCGGCAGGCCTTGAAATGCCGCAGTAAGTTCACCGTCTTTTCCGTTAACATAAAAATTCAGTTTATAATCCATATATCCGGCAGAATAGATACCGTTTTTATGTTTTATTTCATATCGCATGCCGTAGAGTATCGAATCGGCGATGGGAGCATCGGCAGCTGCGGGTTTTTTCGGAACAAGTTTTTTTACCAATGTTCCTTTAGCGTCAAATACGAAGTATTGGAAATCTTTTGCGTCTACATTACAATAAAGCAGACCGTCGTCGCCGATCGCTGCTGCATTGACCCTGCCGTCGTTTATTGGGAATTCATCGGAGAAAGCGATCGATTTTTTTGAAGCATCATACGAATAGATCATGATCTTATTAGCAAAACGATCGCTGAGATAAATGGTATTGCCGACCGTACCGATAAGATCGACGCCGAATTGACCGAGTTCGCCGGGGCCTTTTCCGACCTTGTTGAAGGATGAGATCACTTCGCCTGCGTTGTTAAAAATAAAAAGTTCCGGTTTTGCCCAATCGATAGCGATGAAGTCACCGTTGAATTCCTTGATATTTGCGAATCTAAGCGGTGA
>CAZIJP010000055.1:0-16071 GCA_964539615.1 uncultured bacterium | reverse complement strand
GACTGCACCATAATAGTGCACTTTTAGCTATTTACAGAACTCTTTGTGACGGCTATTATTACGCCATGCGAAACAATACTCCCGCGTTACGCTTCTATCTCATCAGCGCGATTTTCGGCGGTCTTTACGCCGTCGTTGATCAGCTTGTTGACGTCATCGCAAAAAAAACACTCCACGCGTCACCGCTCATCGTTACATTCCTCACCATGCTTCCGTCAATGAGCTTGTTGTTTTCGGTATTTGTTCTGCATATCGCCGAGCAGTTCCCGAATCAAAAACGCGTTCTGCAGTACATGGCTTTCTTCGGGCGTTTTTCCTTTGTTATATTCCTCTTTTATATCGACATCCCGGTCTATTTGATCATTTTAACCGCAAGCTATATCACCTTCACGCTTTTTAATCCCATGCTGAACACCTTTTTATCAACAACATTCACGCCGTCAACACGCGGGAAATATGTCGGGTATGCCATGTCGATCATGGCACTCGTGGCCGTGGTCTTCTCACGTATTTCAGGAACGCTCATGGATAAGGACAGTTCGATCACATCGCTTATACTTGCCATCGGCGGTGTTGGCGGATGTCTTGCCATTCTCATAGCATCGATCCCGTTTAAACAAACCTATCGGGACCGAACAAAAAAACAACCAAATCCCTTCACTTCCATGATCGCGATCTTAAAAAAAGATCCTGTGTTTTTAAAGTTTGAATTGTACTTTTACGTATACGGTATTGCATTCATGATCATTTTACCGGCTATCCCATTATATTTGGTTGACAACTTACGGTTGAACTATACGGAAATATCTACTGCAAAAGTACTTATCCCGCAATTTTTCATTATCGTCTTGGCTCCGTTTGTCGGCAAACTGCATGACCGCACCACGCCGCAACGATTCAGCGGGCTTTCATTTCTTATTCTTTCATCGTACCCGTTGATACTCGGATGCGCATCGTTCTTTACACCGTCGACAGCGTTGGTATTCGTCTACGCATCGTACATCATGTACGGCATTGCGATGATAGGCGTGAGTTTTGCGTGGAACATATCCACGATCGAGCTTGCAAAGCATGGCTCACCGCAGCAGTATCAAGCTATTCACATCACACTTACCGGTATTCGCGGACTAATCATTCCGCCGCTCGGTTATCTGTTGTTGAGACTTATTCCGATCAATTATATTTTTTTTATTTCCTGTATTTTATTTGTAACAGCAGGTATTCTGATGCTCCGCGTACGTCATGAAAATCACCCACTTGAAAATTAATATCATTCTGGTATACTTCATACAGCGAACACAAGGAGGTAACTTTTATGGCAAATCCGATTTTTGGAGAAAAAGCGTTCAACTCTGTCAGCACCATGTTTGACAATACTCAGCCTATGACCCTCAGCGGTACGATCAACAAATCGGCATGGTTACTGTTTTGTGTAATAGTCACATCAGGGATATCCTGGATTTATTTCAATCCGGCTTTTCTTATCATCGGCGCTCTTGCAGGTTTTGTAATTGCCCTTATAACCATTTTCAAAAAAACATGGGCACCGTACACGGCAACATTATATGCTCTGGCGGAAGGCCTATTTCTCGGCACTATCTCAAAGATGTACAATGACGCATTGAACGGAATCGTACTTCAAGCCGTTCTGATAACCTTTGCCGTTGTGGCAATCATGCTCGGGTTATACGCAGGCCGTATTTTGCAGGCAACTCCGATGTTTCGTAAGATCATTTTTATAGCGACCGGTGCGATCGCATTGGTCTATCTGGTTAGTTTTGTGACCAGCTTGTTTGGCGGACGCATCCCGTACATCCATGAGGGCGGAACGTTCGGTATCGTTTTCAGCCTCGTGGTGATCGTGATCGCCGCATTGAACCTCATCGTTGATTTTGACAATATTGAGGCCGGCGTCAATTTCGGTTCGCCTAAATTCATGGAATGGTACTGTGCTTTCGGCTTGATGATCACCATTATCTGGTTGTATCTGGAAATATTAAGACTTCTTGCAAAACTCAGAAGCCGCTGAGCAAATCATAGAAAAAATGTGGAGATAAAGCGCCGTGAAAACGGCGCTTTTTTTATTGTTTGATATCCAATTCCTGAATATAACCGGGCTTGCCGTCTTCACTGATATACAATCCGCTCTCACAGATCTTTCCCAACAATTCATTATCGCCTTGTAACGACAGCGGTGTCTGGATACCGCCGATCATCAATGCGCCGATATTCAATGAAGCAAGGTCTTGCAATGATTCGCCGTTTTGACCTTTCTTCCACAATTTCAGCATATAATAGATCGGGTCTCCGGCATCGATCCAGCCGTTGCCGTCACTGTCGTTTTGAGCGAGTTCTGCGAAACCGTTGCCGCTTACTGGACCAAACAATTCGGAACCGTCATCGATTGCGCCGTTCCCGTTGCGGTCAAAGGCTAAAAATCCCGCATTCCCCATGAGTGACGGGATATTTTCATCCGTACCGTCAGCATTGATATCAAACGGAACCCGTTCACCGGATAACGCCGGCTTACCGTCAGCAGACAACACAAGCGGGTCGATCAAAGCATCGCCTGCTTTGATGGAGGTCGATTGACGGATGTACGTTTCGCTGGTTAGCGACAAATTCGCTTCAAAGGAAAATACCGTACCGTCTTCAAGGGTGACCTCGCCTTTGGCGGCCATAGTGACCTGTTCTTTTCGGTATTCGATCGATTCCGATTGATAGGTAAATCCCCACCCCTCGCGTTCCTGCGCTTGCGGAACAGAAGATTCCCCTTCATTCACCGGGGTCGCATCTGTTTGAACTGGTACCGTATCGCTTACGACAGGAATACTTTGATCGGTCTTCACATCATCAGAATTTATCAGATCGAATTTCGCACCGAACAATCGTTCAAGAAGCCGTTTGAGCACAAATAGTTTTATGTCGCCTTCAGCAAATGCTGCGTCATCGGAGTTTTGCGGAACGGAAGGTACAGACGGAACAGAATAGGTTTCCGCTTTCGGTATTCCCCCAAGCGTGACCGTATCACTATTTTGACCGTTCTTACCACGGTCATCCCAGAAAGACAGATTTTCGCTTGTCTTCCGATAACCGGTCTGTTCATAGGTTTGATTGAGATCAAGAGAATACGATGTGATCTTCATAAGCAACCTCCTTGTTGCAAAAGACAAATCCTTTTATATGTTATCGGTATAATCAAGCGGAAACGTAGAAGAAATTATGACTCTTATTTGATTATTTTTCTTTTCCTCGGTTTGAGTTGGCATGCGCATCCGCCGACCAACTCGCCATCGATATCTTTGGAAAAAGGCAACCCGTCTTCTATCCAGGAAATGATCCCGCCATTAAGCGATGCTACACACGTGAATCCGTTATCTTTTAATAGCTGGACAGCTTCTTTACTGTGAAGTCCAACATAATCGGCAATGATCATCTGCCGATCAAAAGGAAGTGTTGAGAAATCTGTTTTAAATTGACTGTACGGCATCCATAGTTTGTTTTTAACAGCGAATTCACGGCCGCTTTTATACACTTCTTCGCGTAGATCGACAAGCAACGCTCCGGCTTCGATAAACGGAAATGCATCCTTGGGATTGAGGTATATGATCCCATTGATTCGCATTCCCTTTCCGTTGAAATCACAGTCGCATGAAGATTTTTTCTTTATCATAATCTGATCCTTTGTTACCCTTTTTTCAGAGTCATACTAACCTAGATGAATAATTATGCACCCTTAGAAAAACAGCGGAGAAATCTCCGCCGTTAATAATAAATTGGTCAATAATGACTCAACCCCGTTATCTGCAAAACATTACTTTAAAAGATCCACGGTCTCCTGCGGCACGAAGAACCCTTTTCCATTCTGTACGACAAGAGATCTCAATACAATGGTCTTACCATCGAGCACGGCGATATTCTTATTGGCCGGTAAACGCAATTCATGGGTGTTTTTTTTAACGATAAGTACGGGGTTCTCCGCATCGGTCGTATCGATCGTAACCACTGCGCCTAATGCCGTAAAGGTTGATTCGGCAGGAAGGTATAGCTTTTTATTCAATGCGGTCAGGTCGATAGTCATCACTTCGGCCATATATTTTGCAACATCGGAGTTTAAAATAACTCCTGTCGGCCTATACCCGGCAGGATGATATACGCCGAAAAACACTTCTTCGCCGGTATGTCCGTTGGTTGTCCAGCCAATATAAGAGCGTTTGCTGAGCATCGGTCCGATAAAATAAGGCAACTCGCCTTTTTTTGCGGTCTTCAATTCATTTTTCTCATCTTCGGTGAGATCGGTAATACCGTAATATTGTGCAATTGCATCGGTCAACGGAATGTTTTTTTCATAGGCGGTACGCTCCGTACCTTCAGCGGTCAATGTTGCTTTTTTAAGCGGATCGATTATCTCATTGAGCGGTAATTCATCATACTTGCCGTCTGACCCCGAATTACCGATCGACATGCCGCCGTTTGAATGATCAGGCACAACGATGACCACGGTATTGCCGTCCTTCTTGGCAAAATCCAGCGCTGCTTTTACGGCACGGTCATACGCCAGAAAATCGGAAATAACACCGATAGGTTCATTGGCATGCGAGGCCCAATCGATTTTCGAGCCTTCGACCATTAAAAAAAACCCATTATTATTTTTTGATAACAACTCGATCGCTTTTTTGGTCATTTCTTCAAGCG
This sequence comes from uncultured bacterium, assembly GCA_964539615.1. Taxonomy (GTDB): domain Bacteria; phylum Macinerneyibacteriota; class Macinerneyibacteria; order Macinerneyibacteriales; family CAYRFE01; genus CAYRFE01. The sequence continues at coordinate 11,376 of CAZIJP010000055.1, read as the reverse complement.
TCGGTTCTTGTGCCGATCTGTCGAGATCGTATGCTAGGGCTTTCGGTGCAAACAATCCCCAGACTTTTCGGCTTGTGGTCGTAAGTAATTCATCCCGGGTGCGAATAACCGAGTAACCGTTCGTTTTTAACACGGACACAAGATCTTCCTTGTCTTTGCGAGTCTCGGGAAGCAAATATTTATAACCGCCGGCAAACACAACATCGATCGAATTGTACACCTGTTGTTCTATAATAGCGTCATAGTTGCCGCGATTGAAATGATGAGCGCTGAAATCGGCCGGTGTGGCATGCGGTATCTCGCAGGTAGCCACAAGACCTGTTGATCTGCCCGATAAGCGCGCACCCTCAAGAATGGAGACAAGCGGACGGTTCATCGGGTCTACATCGCTTCGGGTCAGGCCGTACATTGTGGCAATTGAGGGCATAACCCCGACATTACCCGTTTGGCTTTTATAACCGGTAGCGTATGCCGAAGACGACGGTGCGGAATCGGCGATCGGCGCATCGGAAGAATACGTACGCACCAGGCCGCATATAAGTTCATCTATTGCCAGAGGCGCTCCTCCGTTATACCACCGCGAAAGTGTCGTATGAGTAATACCTGTGCCGTCCGGAATCATAATAATTACATTTTTTACCTGTTTTTTTGATTTTGCATCAATCTGCGGCACGGCTAAAAATACAAATACTACCATCGATACAATGATCCCCAGTGATCTCATAATAAAACCCTCCCAAAGTTTACGAAAACGTACAATACAACAATGCGATAACGGTCTAAACAGTTATATGAATTTCCACAGTTCTTCAGATGTATCGGTGGTAAAATTACTTTTGTCGGCTATGTTGCCGATATGTTGACAAGAAATTTTATTTGCGGCTAATATCTCTGTCACAACCGTAACCAAAGAAGCGTCAACGATAGCAAGAAGCGATCCGGAACTGATAAGATTTCCGGCCCGTGCTCCGATACGGTCGGTTAACTTCTTCACTATCGGATGCAGTGAAATTGTTCCTGAAAAGGCAATTCCTTTGCCCGGCAATAAAGCATCTAATTCCGCAAGTCCTCCCATTACGCCGCCTTCGGTCGGATCATGCATAAACAACACGTGTTCGCGAATCAGTTGTGCATACGGGTATATGCACAGTATATCGGCAAAACCGTTTAATTCGATCTTCTCATCGTCAGTGAACACATCGGCAAATTGCTCGGGATGTGTAGAATAAATAATATACGCGCCTTCAAGAGCTACATCGCCGATCAAAAGAACGGCATCTCCCAATTTTGCACGGCTGCATGAATAAGCATGTTTTCCGGAACCGATGATCGTGGCTGATACCACGGGTTTTTCATAGGCATTCGTAATCTCAGTATGCCCGCCGATCACCGCCATATCGTAGCGCAAAGCCCGTTCATGAATATCTTTCATGGTCTGTTCAATGAATTGAAGTCCTAGTTTTTCCGGCACAAGCAACGTTAGAACGATATAATTAGGATCGCCGCCCTTAACTGCTATATCATTGATATTAATATCGATGAGTAATTTTCCGATATGTTCGGCCGCACCGACTATCGGGTCTGAGGAAACGTATACATATTCTCCGCCACGATCGATGACCGCAGCATCTTCGCCGATACCCGGTCCTGCAAGCACTTCAGATCTGAAAGCGCCGCGATATGGAAATATATATTTTTTTAATTCTTCGGGAGAAAGTTTTCCTGCCACAATTACTCCTGTCCTTCAAACCTTTTTTTATAATCCCATTTGAAATCATCATAAGCATTGAGTTGTATATAGAACTTATATTCGGTCGCACCTGTTTCACGGAGCTCCCAACTGATGGACATATGCCAACAGTGCAGATTGCGATAGAGCTCATAGGTTTGGCTTTCTATTTTGTTGTCGGCAACATTGAATACGATCTCATGATTTACCCGCCAGTTCTCAGTGAACCAGTATGATGTTCGCGCACGTAAGGAAACGATCTCATCAGAATTGTTATACTTGATATAGGAAGCGGTGGCATTAAATGAATTTTTTCCGCTCCATGCGTACGTAAGCGTATCGGACACTTGAATTGCAGTGGTCTTTCGTTCGTAGGTATCAAATGTGTGATTGACCTGGAGGCGGTCCGACATGGTCTTTCCGAGATATGGAGTAAGGGTATAGGAGCCGGTAAGCATGCTGAAATTACGTTCATCGGTCAATAAATTATAGGATATTGAATGTGTGGAAGTGAAAAATGTAAACCGCTTGTTCTCTTCTCCTACCTTTGTCATAAGAGAATTCTGCAATGAAAAAGATACGGTCTCCTGATGCGGATAACTTCCCCGTCCTGCATTAATAAACCGATCCTGCGCCACTTCGGGGCGATATGAGAACATAAATAACGGAGTGATCTTATGTTTTACGAGATCATTGTTGCCGATACCAAACATATCGAAATAACCAAAAACATCCACGTAAACCTGTGCTGAAGCAGAAGGAACCCAACGCTCGAGAATCCCATTATCGGTATCATAATGATCAAATTGATTGGTCAAAGTATAGGATGTATGCAGTACTTGGAAAAAATCATGTCTGTATTGCGTATTGACCGTTGTAAGGATATACTTTTCATTTTTTGTGAGATCTTCTTGTACATCGGCATAGTTCGGCTCGGATTCGTCAAAAGTTTGTACATACTGATTATATGCCATAAAGGAACTCATTGACAGCGTAAGATTTTTTAACGGCGATACATTATAAACATTGAATGATAATGACGGCAAGAGATTACTGCGGGATTCAAAAGAGCCGTAGCTATTGGTCCACCACCTGCGGTCTTGTCGAACGAGCAGGTTGATGGCCGCAAGAGACGGAAGTTCTTTGGAAACGGTCAAATATGATGTTGCTTCATTTGCCGTTCGTTCATCATAACTTTCACCGAGATCTGACGGGATACTTATATCGCTGTAAAAATTCGACAGCGCATAGACCGTTACGCCAAGCGGTTTTATATCTTGTTTGGCCGACCCTTTGAATTTCCATCGCTGCATTGAATACAGCTTATCTTCAAGAAAGCTTCCGTCGAAGGTACCACCGCCGTATCGGGTTTTGAATCTGTATTCGCCTATATGCTCGATCCCGCGCAAACTCATTATTTTTGCCGTATACGTAATATCGGAATAGCTGTCGATAACAAAGAAAAATGAACTCATGAACGTCAAACCGTCGATCGTGTTGTTGGAAATGCTCGGCATCAAAAAACCGGACTGTCGACCTTTCGGGATAGGGATCAAATATGCGGGGAAATAGAATATCGGCACATGACCGACATAAAATACAACAGGCGAAGCAACGATCTTATTATCTTTCATGACCTTCATACGCTTACTGAAAATTCGAAAATGAGATGGTGACAGATTACACGTGGTAAAATTGGTATTCATGCCGAAAATGGTGTCGCTTCCGTCTGCGGTAAGCTGCTCTCCGGTCACATACCCTTTTTCGACCGGCACTCGCGCCGATTGAATATTCGCTTGTTTCGTTTTCAAATTATAATCAAGCATCCTGCCCGTAAGCGATGTACTGCCGGTGATCAATTCAACATTACCGATCGCTAGCATCGTCTCGTTATTGACATCGTAATAGATCGTCTCGGCTTTTAATTCAGCCTCTTTATGCTTAACATGACAATTGCCGCGAAGTATGATCTCTTTGGTATCGTCATGGTAATCAACAGCATCCGCTTCATAAAACAATGTACCGTCTTCTGCATACAACACAACCGCTGAGGTAATAAACAGAAATAATACAATGACCTTGTTCATTGTGCTCCGTAAAACCGTTTTATAACAGTACAAATTCGATCGACAGAATCATTTGATAATTGCGGGTACAGAGGTAGCCCAAGCGCTTTAGTCTGCATAGTTGTTGAATTCGGAAAAGCAGAATCGTTTAATAAATATTTATCGGAATAATGTTTCTTTTGATGTATGAGCATCGCAGGTTCGACCGTCTCGATCCCTTCATTTTTAAGGTATACGGTCAGTTCCTCCTTACGGTCAAACAACGCCACAAACTCCTGATATGCATAATGAATATCCGCTTCCTCTCTCGGGAAATAAACAGTCGGCATCCCTTTAAGTTCCGATTCATATCGGCGGAACAACTCCTGTCTGCGAGCAATATGCCCATCGATCTTTTTTAACTGCTCGATGCCTATTGCCGCGTGAATATCGCTTAAGCGGAAATTAAACCCGGGAATATCAAAATCATGAATTTTTCCGTGATTTTTGATCGCTGAAAAATAGTCCCTTCCGTCGCGGCCGGTAACAGCACCGCCTTCAAAGGAGGAAAGATTCTTTTTGTATTGAAAACTGAAGAGGACATAATCACCTAACTGCGCCAACGTGCGGCCGCGGTAAACGGTGCCGAAAGCGCTTGCAGCATCATGAATAAGTATTAACCCTTTTTCCCGGCATAACGACTCAAGCACTTCAAAATCGGCGATATACCCGAACGATGATACGTACACGACCGCTTTTGTCTTCGGCGTTATATGCCGTTCAACAGAATGCACATCAAGGCAATATGTTTCTAAAGAAATATCGGCAAAAACCGGGGTGATACCCATCAATTCAAGCACGTTCGCTGCAGAGATAAAGGTATAGTCGGGAATTATGACCTCGTCGCCGGGCTTAAGACCGCAGTGCATAAGAATCATCATATACCCGAGTGTAGCATTTGCTGCTGTCTCGACCCATGGCACGCGCTGATATCGAGCGAGATCGTCTTCAAACCGTTTTACGGCTGTCCCGAAAATATCAGGATTTCGCAATAATTCTCCGACTGATGCGATCTCTTCTTCACCGAAATACGGAACAAATGTCCTGATCATCGTATTAACCACGCTTCTTTCGTCTGTGCTTCATTGTACGGTATTTCACCATGTACGCAAGTTATTTTTGAATAAAAAAAGGAACAAGCCGAAGCTTGTCCCTATGAACAGAGAGTGCCTTGAATTAGAAACGATACCCGAGCATGAGGGTCATTGAATACGATTCAATAGAACCGTTGTCTTCGCCCCACGGATTGTAATCGCTTAAATACATGAACGGATGCGATGCAACCCATGTCCACATCTCCGCGCCCAGGGCGCTGTACTCGGTAGTTGTTATACCGTAATATTTTTCCATGGATGTTATTCCCTGCACATAACGAAACTCGGCATACATAGTCTCGGTCAAAGGATACTCCACACCGGCATGAATATTGAAAACAACGGATTTAAACTGATCTTCCAGTTTCCCGTCATAGCTAAAAAATTGTGTCATACCGCCACCGGGAGCATTTGTTACATATTGTTCTACACGGAGTTTCGTTTCAAAATCATTATGAATAAGAAACGACGCGCTCGGACCGACCAAAACGCTGAATTTATTCGCAACATTTAATTTAAGCATGACAGGCACGTCAATATACGTATTATCAATGGTACAATCCGCGATCCTGCTTTGAATAGTCGTTCCGATATGATCTTTAATCTCTGCAGTCAGAGCTACTGTCTTCGGGGCATAGAGCACTTCGGCCTGGAGCGAAAACATTTCGGACAGTTTATACTCTGCGGCGAATCCGCCCATAAGATCGAACGAAAAATCTTTATGCATAGCCGGTGCGGTTAACGGAGCGCTTATCGGTCCCATAAACATCGGGAACGATTGTTTGATATCGAATCCGGATGTAATCCCGCCGCCCACTTTTACACTGTAGCGAATCTCGGCATTGAGAAATGATACCGTCGCCATTATGAATACTAGTGCTATAAATATTTTTTTCATAATCTATCAATTCCTTTATTAGAAAGTATACCCGGTGAACAGATACAACGCATCCGTCTTAATACTGCCGGCGTCTTTTTGTTCGGGATTCTGCGTTTCATAGTAGGCAAACGGGTGACTCAATGCCCAAACCATCACATCTTCCGAAGACATACCGCCTAAGGACGCACGTTCTTCGTCCGAAACAGCCGCAAATTTTTCCATAGGAGACAGTGAATGGACATAACGGAATTCTACGTAAATATTATTAAAAATGTAGTACTGGGTTCCGAGATGAAGATTGAAGGAAACCGTATTCACCTGATCGTCGATTTCTCCGCTGTAGTCTCCTATTTGCTGCCAATCAACAATCTCTCCGTCCGGGTCATATGACGTCATAGCCATTTCGCGTGAAAAATGATGAGCAACCGCAATCGACATGCTCACACCGCCGAGAACCGAAAGATCCGCTGAAGCATTGAACTTTGCAAGGACAGGAATATCAATGTAGTCAACTTTCAGTTCAAAATGATCGCTAAACGTCTGAACGAGATTACCCGTTGAAGGATCATGAAAATCGCTATCAGCTTCGCAGTGGATACGTTTGGGGGCATAAAGGATTTCTCCCTGCATCGAAAACCACTCGTTAATGGGGTACGTTGCCGTAAATCCACCTGCAAAAGATAATGAATCTTTCATAAACTGATCCCAAAAAGAAATCGCTTTTGCGCCAGGTGTACCAAAAATCGGCGGATAAATCGTCGGATAAATATCATTGATCATGATATCTTTTCCACTCGTAAGGGCCCCGGCAAATTTAACGCCATACTGAAACTCTGCATGAACAGACATGAGCATGCCTGCAGCAATCACAACCAGAAACAATACTTTTTTCATGAAAACAACCTCCTTTTTTTACACGTGAAATATAGTGCTAAGCGTATAATAAATCAATAAAAAAATTGTTTATATTTCTTCCTAATTAATCTATTTATTCTGAATACTGTTCACTACTTTAATAAGGATTAGTGCACTATATGTTAGCGGAATCAATTACGTGTTTTAAAAAAGCGGCGTAAGGCCGCTTTTTCACTGGGAGCAGGTTATTATTTTTTAACAGGCCAGATCGGCATTACAGTCTTGCCGTATACTTCATTAAGGATCTGAGCCATGCTGGTATAGAAAGCGCTAAGACCGCAAATGATACCTTCGTATCCGGCAATCACTTTCAGATCATGATTTCCGGAAAAGTCAGCAGCGGCAAGCAAAGCAAATAGAATGACCAAAGAGCCGAATACAAATTGAAGTGCTTTGTTCAAACGCAATGTACCGATGAACATACCGAATGTAAACAATCCCCAAAGCACGAGAAAATAGCCCATTGACACGGCGTCGGTCTTCTCAGCCAACCCCATGGCCGGAAGCGTCCAGATCGCTACAAGTGTGATCCAGAAAAATCCGTAACCGGTGAAAGCCACGGTGCCGAATGTGTTGTTCTTTTTCCATTCCATGATGCCAACGATGACCTGAGCCATACCGCCTACGAAGATCCCCATGGCCATGATCATGCTGCAAAGCGGCATTATGCCGGCATTGGCAAGATTGAGTAGAATGGTCGTGAGTCCGAAACCAAGTAATCCGAGCGGAGCCGGATTGGCTGTCGTATCCGCAATTTTGATTGTAGACATGTCTTGCATGTTTTCTCCTTACCTTTTTTCTATGTTTATAAACTCGCCCCAAAACGAACAAAACTGAACCGTGCTCATTTTGACGGGTCATTATCTGCGAACAGTCTCTTTTTGTCAAGCAAATTAGTTGATTGGGTAAATCAGCGATACCTGTCTCTATTTTGATGGAAACCCCGTCTGTTGCCGAATCGGATCATGCTCGTTTCTTATTCGGCAAAAACAAACGCTTGAGCGATCCGAGTTTCTCAGCTATCCGTGATCCTATTATCAATCGAATGAAATTTTTTGCTTTCTGAATACGCTTATTCAATCGCTCTTTTTTCTGCAATTCTTCCGATTTCCATGCTCCGTTGTAATGATGGATCGCATAGGTTTCGGGAGAAAGCCCCCTATTCCCGGGTAACAACACCGGTGGGTCAAAATAATGTACTGGGTATATCCGTATATCTCCGGCAAGATAGTCCGGCTTATCTGCGATCCGAAAACCGAATTCTTGTTCCGACAGGTTGGTAACGATAAACGTATTGGGCTCGTCGTCGACCGAGCCGTCTGTACGAATAAACGGCCTCTCATTATAATAATCAAGCATTCGTTTGATCCACGGATTACCTTTTTCAAATCCGAGCACCCACATCTGAATACGGTCTCCATGATGATATCCGATGAACGCCTTTTGAAAAAGCAGGTCATCAAGCGGTTTGACAAGTTCAACATCGGTATCAAGATATATCCCGCCGAAATGATACAACGCATGTAAACGCTGAACATCGGATATGAACGCCCATTTTTTCATAATATAAGCTTCTTTCGTGAACTGCAACGAATCGATATCAAAACGGTTTTTATCCCAACGAACCATCTGATAGTCAGGAGCATATTTTTTCCAACTATCCATGCACCGTTGAATAAGCGGCGGATACGGATCATCACTGATCCATGAATAATGTATGATCTTAGGAATCATGGTGCCTCCTTATACTGTTGCCAAACACTTACGATATCATTTTAACGCGTTGATCGCGTGTAATCAAGGCGAATGTTGTATATAAAAAAACAGACAGAAAAAAACTGTTTACCGTATGCAACCGCTTTTTATAAATGACTAAAACCGTGAACACTTTGCCAAATTCATACTTTCTGATTTTTCTTTATCTCCCGAAAAGGGATGTGGTGACAACGTTCCCGATTTTAAAACAAGTTAAACCCCTTCCGATTTCAACGGAAGGGGTTCGAGGATGGCTCAAATCAAATAATGTGCATTTTGCAAAGCTTTTATTTTACAGCACATCCATTGCATAGGAGATCTTAAAGAACCACTCTTTGTTCTTTTGCTCAGCAAGAGAATACTCCATGATTTTCATATCATCCCCTGCATAGGTCATGCCGGCATAGATCGAGAAATGAACATTTGGCTGATAGATGAACAACGGATAGATATTCAATGACTGAGCGCTCATACCGTACGGATCATAAGATACTTCGGAATACTGAGCGATCGTACGGAAAATAAAACTCTTGTTAAATTGAAGCCGGAGACGCGCTTCATAGATCGTTGCGGAATACGCAGTTTCAATACTTTCATACGTTCCGTTAAACGTTAATGTCATCCATTGTGACGGCTTAACGAATGTCGATAATGAATACTGCGTATAATCATCTCGGATCGGTAATGACGGGTTGTACCACAAACCAACGCCCCGCGATATAAAAAAAGCACCGCCGACAGATGTATAGGTGTTAACATATAGTTGCCCCCACCAGTTTTGCATGAGATTTTCCTTGCCGGCAAAAAGATCCATATTTTCTCTGTGCCCGAAATTCACACCCATGTTGTTGGAAAAAGAAATGTCCGTACTTCCCGTAAAATACCAATCTTCTTTTATTCCACCGCCATAATTGAACGAGTGAAGTGTATCAAAGGTTGCCGAGATACTGCGTACGGTATCAGTATCTTTAGCGGCGTTATAAAAATACTGCGTTAAAAACTGATACTTTTGTACATCTACTCGGGGAATATATCCAAGGTCATCACGCAATTCTGCGGTGATCCCGCGTGTTGCGACAGAAACGCTGTATGTCTCCGTTGTATATTGCGCGTTGAGGAAATATCCGTCGCCGTATTGTTTCTCCGCATCAGGCATTTCGGTGCCTGAAAAAACATATTGTCCCAACATACGGAAATTCTGTCCGGACACAAGCACGGTGTCAAGACTGCTTAAAAAATTCTCATAGCCCCGGAATGAACGCACAGCCGTTGAGGCACGGACAAATGAACCGTCTCCTGACAATTGATACCCGATATGTGAGAACGCAAAATATGCGTCATCATCTCCGGTCATAGAATCATAAAAACGGTCGGCCGGTGCATCCTGGTCTTGTGCAGCCAGCGCGAAGACCGACCACTTATTTTTACGGATTGATACTTTCGATCCCCAGATCGGATTAACGATCTGACGTGTGTGAAAAGCCGTGAACGGAGCCGTAAAAGGATTGGTTCGTTCGATAAAGAACGGGCGCAATTCCGGGTAATACACCGGATATCGCGCATTGACCGTCATAGTCAGCGAGTCGGCCTCAACCGTACTGAAGTCAGGATTTATAGTGGCCGTGATAGTAGCGCCGGTCATCGGTTCATAGGTGACGGTCATTTCCGGATCGATCTTCGTCTCGCGATCGCTGAAACCGGAAATGTCATCCTCGTTCAGCTTGTGATCCGATATCACTGAGGCCAATACGGTCAAATTCTGTTGAGATGGGAGATGCGAAAACTCAATCGTTTGATAATTTGAAAAATAACTCAATGATGATCGGTCAACCGGAAAAGGCGTGACCTCTTCACTGCTGTCGGCGATAAAGCGTCGGAAAAACACACCCCACTTTGCATTGTCACCCGCATTGAATGAAAGTGACTTCAACGGGATAGCAAACTCGATATTGTAACCGTAATCGGTCATAGCAGCAGCCGACTGGAACGGCATATTCACGGAGTTATCCTGACCATTGATGGTAAAAACACCGTCCGCCTGTTCGTTGTTGACATTGACGACAAAAACATACGATTTTTCTTTCGTATTAAACGTATCAAAAAATAAAAAGATTCTATCGGTGCTGCTGAGATCATCGCGCTGACAGTGGAAATTTTTTATGGTCGATTTATCAGTCACATAACATTGTGCCGCAATATAGATCTTATCATTATCATACATCATATACATGATCGTTCGTTCTGAAGGCTGAGCATTGTCACCCGGTAACACCTGATAGAACCGGTCAAATGTATGCGCATTTACCCACTCGCCCTCGCTGATCGATCCATCCAATAACGGAGCTCGTTCAACCTTCGGAATATTGATCGTCCCGGCTGCGAACACAACGCTGCTTGTCAGGCACATAATGATCAAGACAAGACCTGTAAAACGTTTCATAGAATGCGTCCCTCCTTTTCTTTCTCATGAGTAAACTAACTATTCACCTTTTCGCTTACTGATTAGACACCGGCACTTGAAATTTGTTTCATTACAAATACCACATAAAAGTCAAATATACAATACAAACTATAGTTAGTAGCGTTTTTTATGTTTTCTATCAATATTTCTATATTTTAGTGATTTTAAGAGTGTAGAAATACTTAACATCAACAAATTACACTCTTTTTGAGTTTTACATTTTTTGATCTATAACGATGTAAGAAAAAAAAGGCGCTTTTCAAAGCGCCTTTAAGAATAAGTATTGAAATCAGAGAATATCGGTGGAAGCAGAAATTTTCACAAACCAAACCTGTGAACGGTCATCCGCCAAGGGCGTGCCGATCCGCAGATCATCACCGGTATAGGTCATTCCGGCGTAAACGGAAAAATGAACGTTCGGCTGATAGATGAACAAC